>JBDRTM010000394.1:0-9271 GCA_043824065.1 Planctomycetota bacterium
TTATAACAAAGGATTACAGAAAAAACGATGATTTCGTAGTCCGAAAAAACAAACCCAATTCAAACCCAATTTCTTCAAAGGCCAAAATGAACTTAAAATCGCTTGCCAAAAAATCTGGCCACACCCAAAAATATCCTAAAAGCAATTCGTCCTTGAGTTCGGGTCTAAAAGCAATAGAATTGTCTTCTATGGATAATAACAAGCTGACTCGCCGTGAATTTATACACTATTCAGCCTGTAGCGCGCTGGCGTTGACTGCTTTACCCGGCCTGTCCGCCGGAAATTCAGAATCGAAATTACCCCCAATCCGGGTTATCACCAAAGGGCCGAAATTCCACTGCTTCAGCTACTACGACAAATTACAGTTCGACCCGACCTGCCGTTACGTACTCGGGATGGAGGTCAACTTCGAGCACCGCAGTCCCAAGCCCAACGACGTTATCAGTATTGGTATGGTGGATTTGAAAGATAATAACCGCTGGCTAAAGCTGGGCCAATCCCGCTCATGGTGCTGGCAGCAGGGCTGTATGCTCCAATGGCTCCCCGGCTCGAAAAATGAAATCATTTGGAACGACCGGCAGGACGACCGGTTTGTCTGTCACATACTCAACGTCTTCACCGGCAAAAAGCGAACGCTTCCCTACCCCATCTATACCATTAGTCCGGATGGCCGAACCGCCGTTGCACCGGACTTCCGCCGCATCCAGGATATGCGCCCCGGCTACGGCTACCCGGGACTGCCCGACCCAAATAAAGATGACCTGGCACCAAAAGACTCCGGCATTTCCCGAATCGACCTTAAAACTGGCAGGCGGGATTTGATAATCTCCATCGCGGACGTCGCCAGGTTCGGCCAAATCCCCGGCGACCCCAAAGAACCCAAGCATTACTTCAACCATTTATTGTTTAATACCGATGGCTCTCGATTCATCTTCCTGCATCGCTGGCGGGCCAAGTCTCTCCGGAGCTTTGGCACACGAATGCTCACCGCAAAAACCGACGGCTCGGACATCCACATCGTGGACAGCTACGGACGAACCTCACATTTTATCTGGCGAGACCCGCGCCACATCCTCGCCTGGGCCTGGCATCCATCACACAAAAACGCATTTTACCTCTATGAAGACGGCACAGAAAAGGCCCGCCCTGATTTAGCCTTTAGCCTTGAGCGGAGTCGAAGGGTCGAAGTAATCGGCAAAGATATTATGACCAAAAACGGCCACTGCACATACCTGCCCGGCAACAAGTGGATTCTCAACGACACCTATCCCAACAAAGAGCGAAAACAAAACGTCTATCTCTACCACATAGCGACCGGCAGAAAAGTGCCGCTCGGCCATTTCTATCTGCCCCCGCAATATACCGGCGAATGGCGCTGCGATACGCATCCGCGTTTCAGTCCCGACGGCCGTAGTGTCGTCATTGACTCACCACACGCAGGCAACGGCCGACAGATGCACCTCATCGACATCAGCACTATCGTTAGTAGGGGCAGTTCGTGGTATGTGTTTAGCCAGACAACTAAATCAGTAGTTTCCTGACGTGGCACGGGCTTCCAGCCCGTGAAAGCACGGCCAAGATGGCCGTGCCACCAAAAAATCAACAGCGGCTAAACACATACAGTTCGTGAACTGCCCTTATTCGAGCGCTTCTACATAAATGTTGCGGAACTCAACCGGCGTCCCTTCGCTTTGCATACAGATTTTACCGGACGTTATCGAGCACTTGGTCGCCACATTCTGTAAGACGCCGTTCACCAAAACCACCACCCAATCGTCCTTGCAGATAATATCGTATGCGTTCCATTGCCCGAGTGGCTTTTCGCTGCTAACTTTCAGCTTTCTGACGTTGCGCCCCCTGACACGGTCGTCTCCCTTGGCATGCTCTCTGGTCTCGATATTTTCCAGATACCCTCGTCCTTCGCCAATCAGCCAAAAGTCGCCTGCATTACCGGAAGCCAGCTGGCATTCGAGGCTCTTCGGCCAGACCTTGTCCGGGCCGCTCATATGCACCAGCGCTCCGCTGTTCCCGCCTTTTCCAGGCCATCGCCATTCCACGTGAAACAGGTAATTGGCGTAGTCTTTCTCGGTCCGCATATAGCCGGCTGGCTTGCCCACGCACCGAACCACGCCATTGGCCACCGACCAGGTCTTGGTAACATCGTGCTCAAGCTCACGTGTAAATAACTTCCAGCCGCTAAAGTCCTTGCCGTTCCACAACATCATTTTCTCTTTTGGGACAATCGGTTTGTCATTTTCCGCTACTGCCCCCGTCTGCGAAGACAGCAGCATACTCATTACCACCACGGCTGCGATTGCAATAACATAGCGTTTCATAAAACTCTCCTTTCGTCTCAAATTAGAAGTCTTCTGCAAAATCGAGGTTAGGCATATATTATTTAAGAAAATCTGTTTTTTTGATTTTCTTAAATAATCAACTAACTGATTATTACACAATAACTTATTGTTTGAAAAGAAAAAATCAAAAGCTTGCCTCACGAAAGTGGGGAAGGATTTTTTATTTTCAAAGTATGCCTAACCTCAATTTTACATAACACATTTCAAATTAATTGTGTCTTACCTGGAACAGCGACCGGCCTCATCTGCAAATCACCGAACTCATACTTCGGCGGGCTCAGGTCCAGTTTCGAGGCCTTCATCGCCCAGTCCCACTTCAGCGCCCGGCCGGTATAAGCACTCATTCGCCCCATAATCGAAGTCAGCGTACTTTCGGCGATACGTCTGCCCTCATTAAATCGTTTACCCTGGCGAATCGCAGCTATTTGGTCAGCGTGTTGCTTTATACACGGGTCCACCCTATCCCATGCGTACTCGACCTTGTTTTGGCCTTCAATCACAACCCTGCCAAAGTCCGTATATGCACGACCTTTCGTCCCAACTAACCGCTGGTCGTTACGATTGGTGAAGCCGTCAATCTGGGTACCCATATACTCAACACGCACGCCGTTCGGATACTCATACTCGACCGCAAAATGATCAAAAGCATTACCGTACTCCGGGGCCGTTCGTACTTCTCGGCCGCCCATACCCATACACTGGACCGGATGTCCACCGAACGCCCAGTTCATTACGTCTAAATTGTGCACGTGCATCTCGACAATAAAGTCCCCGGAAAGCCAGGTCAAAAACAACCACCGCCGTAAGTGCCATTCCATGTCCGACCAGCTCGGCTGCCGTTCCTTCTGCCCCCAGGTCAACATTCCTCCGCCCAGCCTGACGCACTGACCGCCCACAAGCTCACCTATGGCACCGTCATGGATACTCTTAATACCTTCAACCAAATGTGATATCCGCCGCATCTGCGTACCGGCACCTATCGTCAGGCCCTTCCTGTCCGCCAGCTCTGATGATGCAATCACCGAGCGAACACCAACCGGGTCCACCGCCACCGGCTTCTCCATAAAAACATGTTTGCCCGCTTCTATCGCCGCCTTCAGATGTCCCGGACGAAAGTGCGGCGGCTCGGTCAGTATCACCATATCAACTTCATCACACCCAACCACCTTCTTGTGCGCATCCCAGCCAACAAAGCACCTATCCTCAGTTACCTTTACCTTATCGGATAGTTCCCTCTTAAGAGTTCTGCGACACCTGTCTAAGCGGTCCTTAAAAAGGTCCCCCATCGCCACGAGCTCCACGTTCTCTGCCGAGTTCAGGCACTTTGTTGCATCATGCGTACCACGTCCGCCGCACCCAATCAGACCGATGCGCACCTTGTCGGAACCCGCCGCAAAGATTCGGTTCGTTCCTACAGCCAAACTCGCCGCCCCCAGCGCCGCTGAGGTCTTGATAAAATCTCTGCGCGACAACTCCAGCTTTCCCTGCATTGCTTTGGTTTTCATAAGTTACCCCTTTCAACTAATGGTTTCAGCCGAAAACTTGTTAAATAGTTCCTGTTTCGGAAACAGTATTTGTCATTCCCGCGAAAGCGGGAATCCAGTTTTTCGCTCTGGACCCCTGCTTTCGCAGGGGTGACATCGTCGATTTTCATTTTTCGCAACAGATACTAAACAAGTCTTGTCTTACCAGGAACAGCGACCGGCCTCACCGGCAAATCGCCGAACTCATATTTTCCAGGACTAAGGTCGAGCTTCGACGCATTCATCGCCCAGTCCCATTTCAGCGCCCGGCCGGTATATGCGCTCATCCGGCCCATTATAGCATTCATAGTACTCTCTGCCACTTGCTTTCCCTCGTTGATCGGGGAACCATCACGAATGCTCCGGACCAGATCGGCCATCTCCATTACATAGTGGTCCGGATCGGGCCCTTCGTACTTGAAAGGCCTCTCGCCTGTAATAACGCCCTGATCGACATCGGCTGCGCCTTTGGTGCCAACAACACGTTCAGCAATCCTGTCGGTGCTGCCGGTAATCTGGCGGCACATACTCGAGACGCGAACACCGTTCGGATACTCATACTCCACGGCGAAGTGGTCATAGATATTGCCCAGGTCGCGCACAGCCCGGCCGCCCATACCCATACACTGCACCGGATGTGCTTGGAGTGCCCAGTTGAGCACATCGAGATTGTGGACGTGCTGCTCGACAATATGGTCACCGCTGGTCCAGGTGAACCATGGCCAGCTCCGGCACTGCCACTCCATATCGGAGCGGCCGTCCTTCTCATACCACTCCCAGTAGCCTAACATGTCACTTCCGTTCCAATAGCCCTGGGCCGCCACTATCTCTCCAATTTGACCGTCATGGATCCGCCGGATAATCTCTTGGTATTTCTTGCTGTGTCGGCGCTGCGTGCCCGCAACCACCGATAGGCGCTTTCGCCCAGCGAGCTCCGCCGTCTGGATAACTGAACGAATCCCCTTCGGGTCCACCCCCCCCCGGGCTTTTCCATAAACACGTGCTTACCCGCTTCAACAGCCGCCTGGAAGTGCTCTGCACGCCAATGCGGCGGCGCCGTCAAAAGGACTAAGTGCACGTCGGTTTGCAACACTCTCTTATACGCATCAAAGCCCACAAAACGCTTGCCTGACCTAACCTTCACAGCGGCGGGCACGTCCTTGGTGAGCTTGTCGAGCGATTGCCGCAGGCGGTCTTTGAACAAGTCGCCCATTGCCACGAGCTCCACGCCCGGCGAGCTCTTCACACAGCTGATAATATCCCGGGTACCCTGCCCACCGCAGCCGATAAGACCAACACGTATTTTGTCGGACCCTGCCGCAAATATTCGTCCCGTTCCTGACAACAAACTCGCAGCTCCCAATCCCGATAAAATCGGGACTGATGTCTTGATAAAGTCCCTGCGAGTTAGCTCGCGATTTTTTCTGCTTCTCTTCTTTTTGATAAATATCTCCTTTCGTTTACCGGAAAGCCTTCTGCAAAATCGATTACCGGACTTTTCCCTACGCCTGTTAGAAGCGTATGTATCCATATCAAAGCAACCCTGGGTGACACCCTCAAACCCTGGCCCAAGTTCGCCCAAGGCTTGTTTGGGAATGCTAAAAATAACCTCTTTGTGCTCATAAAGGTACTTGCAATCAAACACGCAGTCAAGCGCAATTTCGAGACCTGATGGGAAGTCCAAGGAACATCGTATCCCCCTGAGAAAAATAAAGGGTATCACTATAGGAGCAACCAAACGTGGTTGCCCTGGAAAGACACATATAGGCACATAGCCCTCCCCCTGCGAGATGCGGGTTTCTCGAACCAAAACGGGATTACAGAGAACAGACCTCTGTCTTCCGTCTTCTATCTTCCGACTTCTGTCTTCTGTCTTCTGACCGAGATTCAAAGGAAATAGGCGTTTTTTCCGGACTTTCTCCCATACCAATTAGGCCTGAGCCTGTACTTAATTGCTGCGGGACTAATCGGGATATTGGGCTATTTACTAAAGTCGTAGGAATGTATGGACGAAAACGAACTCGGGCACACTCTCATACCTCGTTTACCTATACGAGCGCAGAGAAGGCCTATGGAAAAGACACAGTAGTAATGCTCCCGCTGAGCAGATAATCAATGGCCATACTTTGGCCAAGAGATAACCAATGTCAAGGCGTAAAAAGAATAAGGCAGGACTACAAAAGAAAGTCCCATCGGTTTTCAACGGGGTACCGATCCGGCAAAACGATGATGTCCGGCAGCCTGGTGCCGCACCTGAACAGCAACGTGTCCAGCATGGTTTCATCGCTCGGTTTAGAAGGAAAAAGGCCAAGGTAAAGGCCAAAATGGAAGAAAGGCTGAAAGCCGAATCCCAAGCAAGGGCCAAAGCAGAGGAAAGGTTAAAGGCAGAAATTGAGACCAGGGCCTCAGCGGAACGAAAAGTGAAAGCTGAAGCAGAAAAGATGCTCCTCACACAGTATCGCAAGTATAGTGTCCTGGCGGAGAGGGCCGAGGCTCAGGCTAAAAAGGGGATAGCGGCAGCCCAGGCCCAAGCAAAGGAAGCGGTAGAAAAGGCCCAATCCTATGCAGCGGCACTGTCCCAGGCAGAGGAAAAGCTGACCGAAGCCCAAGAACAGGCAAAGACTGAGGCTATGGCCAGAGCAAAGGCAGAAGAGGACCTGCTCGCCTCGGCGAAGGCCGAAGCCGCAGCCGGGAAGGCTGAAAGACAAGAACGGCAAAGAATCGAGGCTCAGGCTAAAGAGGAGATTGCGGCAGTCAAGGCCCAAGCAGAAGAGAAGGTCCGATCGTATGCGGCGGCATTAGCCCAAGCCCAGGCTGAGGAAAAGTCAACCAAAGCTAAAGAACAGGCAAGGACTGAAACTATAGCCCGAGTAAAGGTAGAAGAGGGCCTGTTCGCCTCGGTGAAGGCCGAAGCCGCAGCCGGGAAGGCCGAAAGCAAAGAACCAAAAAGCCTCGACGCTCAGCCTCCACAGAAGATAAAGGCTTTCAAGCTATTCCGCCGGCACCTTTTTCATCTAAAAACTGCAAAGAGGAAATTTACCCTCTTTTTAGCATTAGCAATTCTCTCTGTTATAGCTTTAACATTTGGAGTGAGCGTGCTCAACGACCCGCCGGTGGCCGAGCCTGGTAGTGCAATGACACAGGAGGAGAAACCGGTGCTGATTACCTTAATGGGAAGTGATCCCGATGAAGAGCAGCTTACCTACAATGTCGTAACAGGTCCGTCCCACGGGAGCTTGAGTGGGACAGCGCCCAATATGACTTACACCCCGGCGTTGAACTACAACGGCCCAGACAGTTTTACTTTCAAGGTCAACGACGGAAAGGCGGATAGTGACCAGGTGATGATATCGGTTACAGTGCTGGCCGTAAACGATGCTCCTGTAGCAAATCCTCAGTCTAAGACAACAAAAGAAAACAAATCCGTATCCGCTGCCCTGACAGGGAGTGATGTGGATGGCGAACCCTTGATGTTCATTATCTCCAAAGAACCTGAGCACGGCAGACTCACCTTCGACTCGAACTTCAGTACCAACGGAAGGCTCATCTACGAGCCCCTGCCTAACTTCACAGGTCCGGACATTTTCACTTTCAAGTTGAATGACGGCGAAGCGGACAGTGCCCCGGCAACGGTATCCATCAATGTCGTTCCGAATCTCCTCCCTGTGGCAGAACCTCATTCGGTTACCACAGTGGAGGATACGCCTGTAGAGATTAGATTGATGGGCAGTGATCCGGATTCAGACCCCTTGGCCTACAGTATGATAACGGGTCCATCCCACGGGAGATTGAAGGGGACAGCGCCAAACCTTACCTACACACCCAACCCGAATTTCAACGGGTCAGACAGCTTCACCTTCAAGGTCAACGACAGCGCAGCGGACAGTGTTCCTGCAACCGTGTCAATCATGGTCTCCTCGGTCAACGACCCGCCGGTGGCAAATGATGATACTGCGACGACCCAGGAGGACACGCCGGTAGTAACCATTGATGTGCTGGCAAACGACACTGACGTGGACAATGTGGGCAGGTATCTATACCTCGACACGTTGTCGCTAACTGCTGTCAGCCAGGGCACCAATGGCTCGGTCACCATCAATCCCGATAGCACGCTGAGCTATAGCCCCCACGCGAACTTCTCCGGCAGTGATACATTCACCTACACTATTAGCGACAATAAAGGCCTAACTGATACCGCTAAGGTGAATGTTACGGTCAACATGGTCAACGATGCCCCAAAGTTCACTTCAGCACCTGTAACCACGGCTACAGTCGGTGCATTATATACATACGATGTTAACGCCGAAGATCCGGATGCCGGAGATACGCTAACTTACTCCTTAACCGCCAAACCTGCTGATATGACCATAAATTCTACTACTGGGCTGATACAATGGAAACCGACCCAGGTAGGGGATAATAAGGTAGCGGTCAAGGTCGCCGACAGCAATAGCACCCCAGCCTTGGATAACCAATCATTTACTATTACAGTAAATCCACCTCCGCCCAAGATAGCAAAATTGACCGTACTGGATGGCTACAATCAAAGAAGCAGAAAAACATTATCAGCAGAAGGCAAAGTCAACCTCGTCCAATCCAGCGACAACAACCGGTGGCCAACCATCTACTGTTCATACGTGTCCTTTGATTTTTCAGACGTTTCCATCCCGGCAGATGCTGAAATAAGATCGGTCGTTGTTCGTGTCGAGCACTTCGAGGAAGATGGATTTGCCCAGGGAAAATTAAAATGGGCCGTAGGCACAGGCTGGCCAAATAAACCGGCGGTTTGGGCAACATTAAATGCTCCGGTGCATGAAGAAGAACACCATGAGGCTGTTGACTCCTGGGATGTTACAGGCGTCGTCGATACTCGCCAAAAGATAAATTCCCTTCAGTTCCATGTTAAGAATGATGACAAAATTGCTAAAAGAAAAACGTTGATAGATTATATCTATGTGCTCGTTGAGTGGGACTAATGCTACTCTGCGATAATACCCTGCAGCACAAAAGCTTACATTCATTCTTTCTAAAATTGGCTTTGATTGGCTTTGTTTTTCGGGGCCTGAGGGTGGTTTCATTTTCATAATCCTTTTGTGAAAAAGCGTTTGCGCTCATTTTGGGCGTTTCGGAAATTGGCTTTGTTTTGGGTTTGTTTTTTTATAGCCCTTAGCCGCATTTTTCTTCATAATCCCTTGTAAATACACACTTTGCATCAATTTTGCCCTTTTGCAAATTGGGTTTGTTTGGGTTTGTTTTCACCAAGTGTCCAATTGGATTTATTTTCATAGTCCGTTGTACTATAGGTATTTACATTCATTTGAGCATCCAGCAAATTGGGTTTGTTTTGCATAAAAAGTAGTCAAAACTTCGTAGGTTTTTCCGCTGATTTCT
>JBDRTM010000395.1:0-15738 GCA_043824065.1 Planctomycetota bacterium
GTGTCCCTGTCATTCCCGCGAAACCTGTCCTGAGCAGGGTCGAAGGAGCGGGAATCCAGGAATGAAACGGTCTGAAGTGAAGCTACAATCAAAGTTATTGTCGAAAAACTTATTCAGGGTAGCTTACATCCTAAGAAGTAGAGGATTCTTAATTGCATAAAGCCGTTTTTTATAAAATTTTAAAGAAAAATTCTGCATATTTTCTAATCTCAGACGTCCCATAAATAATCTGCTATGAAATATCCCAACCAGTTTAATGTGGGCTGTTCGGGAGTAAAGGCTGCAAATTCGAGAAAAAACTTGACTTTTTGGGCCAAATTTGGTTAAATAATAGTATTGAAGCTTACAACTGCATGCTTATTAGCGGGTGTAAGCGTAAATTAATAGCTTGATTTTATCGCTGGGGGGGCGAATGTGATGAAACCGGGCGGTCCGCCATTCATCAGATGGAGGGGGCTCATATCAGCTATCGCAATCATTGTGTGCTGGTTGTTTGCGCCCGCATATTGCCAAACGCCCGACGTTGCGCTTCTCCTTCAGCAAACGCCGAGCAAAGGCGGCGCAATAACTCCGATAGCGGGCGTTCATCACTTTGAACTAAATTCAGAGATTACTTTGACCGCAGCTCCAAAACCGGGCTATCAATTCCTTTACTGGCTGGGCGATGTGAGCGATCCGGCGGCAACCAGCACTGTTGTTTATCTTGATAAACCAAAAATAATTATCGCGATATTTGGGCGGACCGAAAACGGTACGTTGGTTGAGGAAGAGGGCTTATCTTTCGGCGGCGGTGGTGCCGGCGGCAGCGGTTTGGTTAACACTGTTGCAAATTTTGGCTATACGGGCGGCATGAGTAGTGCTGCAGGAGGAAGAGCGAAATCCCCCAAGGTTGTATATGTGAAAAACATTGAAGCGATACCAGAGCCTGCCACGTGTGTATTGCTGCTCCTGGGTAGTTTGTTTGCCTTTGCGAGACGTGGTGCGAAAAGCAGGCCTTAGTCAAATCTATGACCACATGTATCTGCTGTAATGAATTCGGATTCGGTTCGCGGGTATTTTCTGCAATTTAACGGACGAATTGTGTAAATAGAGCAGCAAGATTTGCCATCCGGTTTGTACTTTAGAAAGGGGCAGATATTAGGCAGCTTACAACACGCTCCACAGCTAATACATTGACCTTTGCGTCTTTGGGAGACAGGTAGTATTGAGGTGAAAGTCCTCTTTATTTTAGCGGGCCAGGTATTTCTTCTTGTCTCAGCCATAAGCAATGATGTGAATCAGTACCCGTTTGCCTATCGGCACGACTATTTCAAGCGGTTTTGTTTCGATTTGTTTTTTTTTATCCATTTCGCCCAGCTCTCTGCAAAAAAAATTATTTTTAAATACCGGAATTATTATATCTTTTTTAATGCAGTTTTACAATTTTTATGTTATAATCACGGCAGGTCGAGCCAGCAGCGAAAAACCTCTGAATTTAGATAAAATGCTGGTTCGGAAGATTTTTTTTTGGAAGAAAAGGAGAACTATTATGCACAAACGAAAAGGTTTTACGTTAATAGAGCTTCTGGTGGTGATTGCCATTATCGCATTGCTGATGGCGATACTGATGCCGGCACTGCAGCGGGTGAAAAAGCAGGCAAGGGGAATTATTTGTAAAGCCAACCTGAAGGAGTATGGGCTGGGGGCGAGGATGTACTTGGACGATAATGATGGCGGTTTTCCTTATTCATTCACCTGGCTCTGCAAAGATTTTGGTTTCGTCGGGTGTGGATGGCACGATGCGAGCAAGAATCTTGTAGATAACCCGGACCGTGCCGGCGAACTCTGGCCATATCTGAAGAGCAAAGATATTCACATTTGTCCGGAATTCTACGTTGTTGCCAGAATGGTGGGCTGCAGCATGTGTAGCGGTAACACAATTCCCATCGAACCTCAATATAGTTACTGTATGAATTCCTACCTCAACGGTGACGCATGGGGTGCAGTGCCCCAACAATATCGTACCAACATGGAGAAAGTTCGGAAGGAATCCCAGGTAAAGAACCCGCAGCGTGTGTTTTTCTTCTCTGAGGAGAATCCGTGGTCTATTCCGGGCCTTAGCGGCGCAGGAACCAATGACAACAATTTACGTTCCACACCTCCCTGTAACACTGATTGCTTCGCCACCTTCCATAGTCCTCCGAGCGGGGACCTGAATAAGGGTTTTGCCAATGCGGTTTTTGTTGACTCGCATGTCGAACGTGTCTCAGCATATCCGGCTGGTAATACTTTTGTATTAAGCTGGCCAAGCGGACCACCCATTCCGGACTGGTAAGATATAACGCCATGCGCAAACGAGGCGGCTTTAGTTAGAAATATGAATTCCCAATCGGGGAAGAAAAGGAGAACTATTATGCACAAACGAAAAGGTTTTACGTTAATAGAGCTTCTGGTGGTGATTGCCATTATCGCATTGCTGATGGCTATACTGATGCCGGCCCTGCAGAGGGCGAAAATGCAGGTAAGGGGAATTCTCTGCAAAGCCAACCTGAATCAGTATGGCCTGGCGGCGAGGATGTACTTAGACGATAATGAGGGCGGTTTTCCTTATTCATTCACCTGGCTCTACAAAGATGGCGGTAGGAATCACCGATGGCACGATGGAAGTGATAATGTTAACCTTAACCTACACCCGGAACTTGGCGGCGAGATGTGGCCATATCTGAGCGACAAAGATATTCACATGTGTCCGGAATTCAACGTTGTTGCCAGAATGGTGGGAGGCCATTCCAACGAGTCAATTCCCTTCGACCCTCAATATAGCTACTGTATGAATTCCTACCTCAACGGCGACGCATGGGGTGCGGTGCCCGCACAATATCGTACCAACATGGAGAAAGTCAGGAAGGAATCCCAGGTAAAGAACCCGGCGCGTGTATTTTTCTTCTCTGAGGAGAATACGTGGGCCATTCCGGGCCTTAGCAGCGCTGCAGTGAATGACAACAATTTACGTTCCACACCTCCCGGTAACACTGATTGCTTCGCTACCTACCATAGTGCTCCGGGCGGGGACCTGGACATGGGTTATGCCTATGCGGTGTTTGTGGACAGTCATGTCGAACAGGTATCAGCACGTCCGAGGCCCAATACTTTTATATTAAGCTGGCCAAGCGGAGCACCAATACCGGATTGGTAAGATTTAGCGCTATGCGCAAACGAGGCGGTTTTACCCCGTTAGAGACAGGAATTCCCAATCGGGAAAGGTGCGTTATTTCTTGATTTTTACAGGCACTTTAGCTTTTTTTCTTCCGAGGATTTGGTCGGCTTCCTCCCAGGTTTCAGGGGGCCATTGCCCGGCTGACTGCAGTTGCTTTAGATGGTCCAGCTCCTTGATGCTGATTATGGTTCTGCACTTTGGGAACCTGCCGCAGCCTAAGAAGGGTCCTTTCTTGCTTTGCCTGATTACCAGCTCGCCGTCTTTGCATTTGTAGCACTTTATTCCGGTGGGTTCCGGCGGCGGCTTTGGTGGCAGGACGTTGCCTTGCTTGTCCAGTGTGAGGGTTGTTTTACAGTCCGGATAGCCGCTGCATCCAAGGAACGGGCCGAACCGGCCGTTTTTATGCACCATCGGCTTACCGCAGAGAGGGCATTTATGCTCGCTTACCTTTTCTTCGAGCATCGTGCCTTCCTTGTCGCAGGGACAGGCAAATTTGCATTCCGGATACGTCGAACAACTAAGAAATCTACCATTTTTGCCGAATCTGTAAGCAAGCTGCCGGCCGCACTTCGGGCATTCATATTCGCTGGGGGTCATTTCGGCTTTGGCGTGTTTCATTTGGGCCTGGGCCGTCTCAAGGCTTTGCTTGAACGGGCTGTAGAAGTCGTTCAAAACACCAAGCCAATCCGCATGTTGCTCTTCAATCTTATCAAGCTGCTCTTCCATATAGCGGGTAAAGGCGATGTCCATTATCTTCGGGAAGTACTCGTTAAGTTTGTCCGTAACAACCTCACCAATGTCGGTGGCGAAGAATCTTTTGTCCTGTTTTTCGACGTAGCCACGGTCCTGTATTGTGGATATTATCGCGGCGTATGTGCTTGGTCTGCCGACACCTTCTTTTTCGAGTGTCTTTATCAGTCCGGCCTCGGTATATCGAGGCGGTGGTTTTGTGAAATGCTGCTCGGCCTTGATATCAACGGCCTCTAATTTTTGGCCGACTTCCGTTGCGGGCAACTGCTGTTCGTTTGACGCTGTCAGCCAGATTTTTGTAAAGCCGTCAAAGACCAGCACCCGTCCTGTGCTTTTATAGCAGCATTGGCCCAGTGAGGTCTGTGCTGTGATATTCAGATTTGTCACATTCCATTTGGCCGGGGCCATCTGGCAGGCTACAAAGCGGCGCCAGATAATGTCATAGAGTTTGAACTGCTGGTCAGTAAGAAACGGCTTTATATCGGAGGGTGTAAAGTCAACGTCTGTCGGGCGGATGGCTTCATGGGCCTGCTGTGCGGCCTTTTTAGAGGCATAAACCTTCGGTTTGGCAGGAAGGTAATCCGGGCCGAGGTGCATATTGATATAATTTCGCACCTCTTTGATAGCTTCATCCGACAGATGCGTGCTGTCGGTTCTCAGATATGTAATAAGGCCCAGAGAACCCATCGAGCCTAAGTCAATGCCTTCATATAACTGCTGGGCCATGGCCATAGTCTTTTTCGCGGTAAAGCCTAACCGATTTGCCGCGGCCTGCTGTAAAGTCGAAGTTATAAAGGGAGCCGAAGGGTGCGAAAGGGTCTCCTTCTTTTCTATATCCGCTATCTTAAACTCCGCCTGCTTTAGGGCTTCAAATATCCGCTCGGCTTCTTCGGTCTTCGAGGCCTCGAACTTCTCATCATTAACCTTGTACAGCTCGGCCTTAAAGGCATTGTGCCCTGTAAGCCATTTATCCTGTTCGGCAAGTGCGGGTGGATTGTCGTCTTGCGTTTTTGGCGTAACAAAATCAAGCCATTCCCGGCTGTAGCTGCTTTGCAGGTCGGTAGTGAACACCGCGGGTATAAGCCAGTACTCGACAGGCTCGAACCGGCGAATTTCTCTTTCTTTCTCGACGACTATTTTGACGGCCACAGACTGGACGCGGCCGGCCGACAAACCGCGTGTAACTTTTTTCCAAAGCAGCGGGCTTATCTGATAGCCGACAATCCTGTCGAGGATTCGCCGGGCCTGCTGGGCCATAACCTTGTCCATATTGAGCTTGCCGGGGTCGGCAAAGGCACGCTGTATAGTCGATTGAGTTATGGCGTTAAAGATAACGCGGTAGGTTTTTTCTTCGGGTACGCCGAGGATTTGCGCAAGGTGCCAGGCGATTGCTTCGCCCTCACGGTCAAGGTCGGTGGCCAGAAACAGCTTGTCACATTTCTTCGCTGCTGCTTGTAACGATATGACGGTGCGTTTCTTGCCGGGCATTACCTCGTAAGTCGGCTCGAAATTATTTTCTATATCGACGTTGAGACCCTTTGAGGGCAGGTCCCGCACGTGTCCCATTGAGGCCTTTACCTCGAAGTCCGGGCCAAGGTACCTGTTTATGGTCTTGGCCTTAGCAGGCGATTCGACAATTACCAAAGATTTTTTAGATGAGCTCGATTTTGCCATAATAAATAATCGTTTTAATGGTGGGGCAAGCCCCACCCTACTCACTTATAGTTACGATTCACTAAACACGAAACAGTTATCGGTGATTTTCACAACAATATTTAAAAAAGGACAAATATAGGTGAGCAGCGGAAATGTCAAGAGAAAACAAATCAAATCATTGAAAACACAGGCCAGAGCGTTAAATACAGCTATTCTCTTTGTGGTTTACCTAATCTTTTCGTCCGGTAGTTCCGTAAACGACGCCCGACTCGGTGAGCAAAGCGATGTGGTAACGAACATATTGGCAAAGCGTGCGCCCTCTTCGGCGATGCGGTCCATGTTCGGCGTTTTCAGAAACGGATGCCCTTCGCAGCTCATGCAGTCCCATCGCTGGTCATCCGTCATTATGACCACTACATTGGGTCTGCTGGTACTATTGGTAGTAAAATGTTTTTCCCGGCTGGCCTGACTACATCCCCGGCCCAAAGTTAGTGACGCAGCCGCCACAACAGAATCTTTTATGAAACTTCTGCGATTTATGCTGCCCATAATATGTCCTTTCACGATGCTTCCGCCTTCGCTGAAGCTACGGCGGACAAGCGATACTTGATGAGTAGTGAGTAGAATAAGTGAACTAAAGTGACACGTAAGTGTCATTCTGAGCGAAGAAAGCCTTTAGCCCTGAGCGAAGTCGAAGGGGAAGAATCTGGCCAACGAAAAAGAGATTCTTCACTTCGCTGCGCTGCGTTCTCCGTAAGGAGTCCTTCGGACAGAATGACAGCAAAGCTGTCACTTTAGGCACTTTCCTGATAACTAATTAACCACTCACTAATTAACCGATTAACTTATCCTTCAGCCACAAAGTAGTTCTTCGAGCAGTTGTTTTAATTTTCTGATTGCATTGCCTCGATGCGAGATTGCGTTTTTCTCTTCGGGAGTTAATTGAGCTGCGGTTTTGTTCAAGTGCGGCACAAAAAAAATCGGGTCGTAACCAAAACCGTTTTTTCCAATTTCTTTATTAGTTATAAGACCTTCCAGTGTCCCCTCGGTTTCGATTAAGATTTGTTCAGGGCTTGCCAGACACAGACAGCAAAAAAATCTCGCCGTTCTTTTTTCTTCGGGGACATCTTTTAGAAGCTCCAGGACCTTGGCAATGTTCCGATGGTCAATTAGAGTCCCATCATCGTTTGTTGTTTTCTCGCCGGAGAAACGCGCGGATTTCACGCCCGGCCCACCACCGAGTGCATCAACTACCAGGCCTGAGTCGTCGGCGATGGTCCACAGCCCGGTCGCCCTTGCATAACCGATAGCTTTTTTACGAGCATTTTCCGCAAAAGTAAGGCCGTCCTCTTCAATTTCTGCGATATCGGGGAAATCCGAGAGGTCAAGCCATTCAACGTCGGCATCGAGCATAGCCCTTAGCTCAACAATTTTGCCGGGATTTGTACTGGCAACGAGAATTTTGTGAACTTTATTAGACACGTTTCTTATAGGGCTGCTTGCATTCTACAAAAATAGGTTAAGTTTAAAAACGGTTGACAATTTTCAATTCTGCAACCTGATAATTTCTTTCCTGATTTCTTCGATAACCTCAGGATTGTGGATAACTTTCCTCTTATCATCTTTTACAGAAATGATATAGAAGACTTGCCCACCATATTTATCAGTGAATTTCTTGTGTGTACCTTTCTGAAATTCCAATTCATTGATTATTTGAGTTATATATGCATATCCTGCTGGTTTGATTTGAAGCCCGATATATTTATCCTTCACTTTAATAAAGAAATCAACATTATACCCTCGATCCCATTCATCAGGAGCTGGTTCTACTTTGACCCCTAGTGCCTCCTGTAGTTGTCCATAAATGGTTTGTATCTCAGATTGATATCCATCGAAAGTTCTGTTAATAACAAGATTAATAATAAAATCTATACAATGCTCTTCTTCTATACTCTCAATTTCAGCCTGGCACACTTCTGTTATTTTGATATACAATCTTCTCCCAAGTTCTTCTAAGCGACTTTTAGGATAAACGCTGTTGTAGTAATATTCTTCCCATTCCTCCAAGGATTTAGGAGCACATTTTCTTATTTCATCTGAAACGGCTCCCACTTTATTTTTCTTAGTGAGACCCCATCTCATATTTGCTTGATTCAATATCCATTCTTTCGGCATTATCTTCTCGCTTTAGTTTAGATCCTCTTTAGAATCTCTTAAATACCCTTAAAACTTCTTTTGCTTCATATAAACTACCCAGTACTGGCACCTGTCCTTGTGGCAGTGGCAAATTAAGAAGGCCAAACTTTAGCTGAAACTTAAGACAGTCTCTGATAGACAGCCCCCAAGTCTTGGCGGCTTCACAGCTTATACAATCCTGGTTGCATTTTTCAACAATGGAATAAAGTTCGTCTGCACATTCATAACAAACCGTTTCATAAGGTTCTAACGGAGTGAGTTTGCAATGTTCTGGTGACGCTATTTCCTCGGCAAGAGCAATCCAGCCTTCTCCCATTTCTAAATCAAACTCCCTCCTGCACCTTTCGCAAATCCATCTTGATTCATTCATTTTTTAGCTCCTTTTGATATCCTAAAAATTTAGATTTATGTCCGTAATCAAAAGTAATATCCACATCAGCCAACCCTTTTTTGATCAAATGTGCGTTTAAAAAGGTTTTATTTTGCAAATATAAATAGCAAAGTAAATTATTATCACGATCATATTTTACCGTGTCAAACCTCATAAAAACTTTTTGTCCGTGTGTTTTATCCCTTAAGAACTGAATTGCCTGGCCATTCATTTCGGGTTTTTTTCTTATACCTAACAGTTTTATTTTCAGCCCATCTCCAATAACCAGTTGCTCTGGAGAAATTACATCCTTTACGGGGTAATATTTCTCTCTCCCGGAGTTGTGATTATTGATTTTTGAGCCAAATTGTAGTTTTCTAGGGTCGATTTTCTTGTCGAATTCGACGGGGTCTTTGAAAATATAAGGTAATTGTTTGGCCACTTCTTTATAGTCTATATCTACTTTATCCTGCTTAATTATCTCAAAATCAGTCTCTTCAAAGATCATCTTTTGTTGTAAACTCAACTTTTCTTTTATCAACGGCAGGAATTCAGGGTTTATCTCATATCCTGTGGAATTTCTCTGGAGTTTTTTGGCTGCCAAAGAGGTTGTGCCACTACCTAGAAACGGGTCAAGGACTGTATCATTTACAAAACTAAACATTTTGATTAGGCGCCTCGGCACCTCTTCAGGGAACATCGCCAGATGCTTGTCTTGTTTTTCCCCCGGAATATTCCAATGGCCAGTAAAAAATTGGTTCCATTCCTCTATAGTCATTCTTGATTTTTCTTTAATTTCCTTGCTCACTCTCGGTGCGACACCGTGCTTCTTGAAAATTAGAATAAATTCATAATCAATTTTGAGAATTCCGTTTCGAGGATATGGAAATGAGCCCATTATTGTCGCGCCACCCGTAGTATTACAGGTTGTAACCTTTTGCCAGATGATTGCCCCCATATAGTCAAAGCCTATAGTTTCGCAAAACTTTATTATCTCAGTTCTTATAGGAATGACCTTGTATCTTCCGTAGTAAACAGAGCGGGCAAACTGGTCGCCAATATTCACGCACAAACGGCAACCCTTATTTATGACTCTTTGGCATTCTTTCCATACAATATTCAAATTATTAATATAATCTTCGTAGCTATCATCAAAACCTATTTGGTTGCCATCTCCATAATCCTTTAGTTGCCAGTATGGCGGGGAGGTAATAATCAAATGAACAGATTCATCGGGCACCTCCATCATACATCTGGAATCGCCAATAATTATTTTATGATGTGTCATTGTTTACTTAGCTCAAAAGTTTTTTTAGCAAGGCCCGCTGAAAGTGTAGGCGGTTTTCGGCCTGGTCGAACATAATCGAATTGGGCGACTCGATGACTTCATCGGTGATTTCAAGTCCGCGATAAGCCGGCAGGCAGTGCATAATCTTGACGTTGGCCGGTGCGGATTTGACTAATTCGGCGTTGACCTGAAAACCTGCAAAATCGGCCTGCCGTTTTTGCTTTTCGTCCTCCTGGCCCATACTGACCCAGGTGTCGGTGTAGATAATATCGGCATCGAGAACAGCAGCGCCCGGGTCGTTCGTTTGCCGGATGCTGTCGGCTGATATTTGATTTGCCTTTTCAATTGTTTCGGCATCAAGCTCGTAACCGGCCGGCGAGGCAACGACCATTTTCATACCCAGCTTTGCAGAGGCAAAGGCCAGGGAGCGAGCAACGTTATTACCGTCACCGATGAAAGCGATTTTCGTGCCTTCTATGTCTTCGCGATACTCGCCGATAGTCAGCACGTCAGCCATCGCCTGGCAGGGATGTGAGAAGTCCGTCAGGGCGTTTATGACCGGCACCGTTGCAAATTCGGCCAGCTCAGTAACGGTTTTGTGCTCGAAGGTTCGTGCCATTATGCCTTTAACATACCGGCTCAGGACCCTTGCCATATCTTTGATTGGCTCGCGCTTGCCGATACCGCCGATGTCTTCGGGCTTGACGTAGATTGCACTGCCGCCGAGGTCTGCCATAGCGACCTGGAAGCTGATTCTGGTTCGCAGACTCGGCTTCTCGAAAAGCATCGCTAAAGTTTTTCCCTGGAGGCAAAAATCGTTACCACCGACACTGTATAAACTTTTTAGCCGGTTGCTTATCCGCAGCAGCTCTTTTAATTGGTCTTTCGGACAATCGATTATGGAAAGAAAATGTTTCATCATTCATTCTCACTCAAAACTAAGGTTCGGTTAGAACAGTATCAAGAATCTCAAGGGCCTGGTCTATCTGGCTTTTCGTAGCAATCATCGGCGGCATAAATCGCAAAACCGTGCCCTGGGTGCAGTTTATGCGCAGGCCATTGTCCAGGCATTTATCGACTATTTCTTTGCCGGGGCCGGTCAATTGAACACCGATCATCAGGCCGACGCCGCGGACACTGTCGATAATAGAATGCTTTTGCTTTAGTTGTTCCAACTTGTCCATCGTGTATCGACCAAGCTGGTCTGCATTTTCCAGAAGGTTATCTTCTTCTATCGCCTCAATAACCGCCACCGCCGCTGCACAGACCAGGGCATTGCCGCCGAAGGTCGTAGCGTGTTTGCCGGGGACCAGTGAGGCGGCCACTTCAGCTTTAGCCATCATGGCCCCTATGGCCACGCCACCTCCCAGCGCCTTTGCCATGGTCATAATGTCCGGCTCGACACCCGCTTGCGCGGGTGTAAACTTGTCCCCGCAGAAGCGGGGATGCTGATATGCAAACCATTTTCCGGTCCTGCCTATTCCGGTAGTGACTTCATCAAAGATAAGCAGTGCTGCATTTTCATCACAGAGCCGGCGGATTGCCTGCAGATACTCTTTCGTGGCAAGATTAATTCCACCTTCGCCCTGAATAGGCTCGACCATAACGGCCGCCACTTCATCGCTGAAAGCCGACTCGAGCGCGGTAATATCGTTGAAGGGGACATAAGTGAAGCCCGGCAGCAGCGGCAGCAAACCTTCGTGGTGCTTCGGCTGAGCGGTTGCCGTCAGGGTGGCAAGAGTTCGCCCGTGGAAGCTGCCCTCGGCAGTGATGAATTTATATTTTTCCGGCGACGTGTGCAGACGTGCCAGTTTCAGCGCTGCTTCGTTGGCCTCGGCGCCGCTGTTGCAAAAGAAGCACTTGCCGCCGAAAGCCCGTTCGCTTAACAGCTTAGCTAATTTGCCCTGCGGCTCGGAGTAAAAAGTATTATCAACGTGCAGAAGCTCGCCCGCCTGTTTGCGTAATGCCTCAACGACCTTGGGATGGCAATGGCCTATGGCGCTGACGGCCCAGCCGGGGAACATATCCAGTATTTTGTTACCGTCAGCATCGAAACAATAACAGCCTTCGCCTTTGACGATAACCCGCGGCAGCCGGCCATAATTAGCAATGACATATTTGTCAAACAAATCTATAGTTTCCTGTGTAGTCATAATTCTTTCCCTTTGAAGTGCCTAAAGTGCAGTTTTCGTTTAAGGTTGTCGATGCTCGTCATAGAAGCTTGAAACTCGCTTCTACTCGAGCATCCAATATCGAGCTTCCAGTTTCAATACCAGCTTCGACACCGACAAACAAGCTTCTACAACTGAGCAACTTTAGCTCACTTTAGGCACTTTCAATCGTCGATTTTTTGGCTTGGCGGATTTCTTTTTATATGAAGATATTAGACAAATATGTTATGAAGAATTTCCTAATCGGCTACGCAATCGCCTTTTGCGTTCTGATAGGATTACGAATAATCATTGATTTATTCGTGAATCTCGACGAATTTACCGAGCATATCGAGCTTGGTACGCTGACTGTTATCAAAAATATATTGATATTCTATGCTCTCAACAGCACACTGTACTTTCGGGATTTCGCCGGAATGATAACCGTAGTAGCGGCGGCCTTTACCTTTAACAAGATGGTCCGCTGCAATGAATTAGTGGCCGTGATGGCTTCGGGCGTTAGCTTAAAGCGGGTAATCGCGCCGATAGTGTTTCTTGCACTCCTGTTTACCGGTGTCCTGGTAGTAAACCAGGAACTTATAATACCGCCGCTTGCGGACAAGCTTGTGCGCCACCAGAATGACCTTCCCGGTCAGGAATCCTATGATATATGGTTCATCCCCGACGGCAATGGTTCGCTAATTTGCTCTGCAAGGTTTGATGTAGAAACATCGACGCTTTACCAGCCGACTATAATCAGACGGCGTAAGATAGCCAATTCGCGGATCTGGGAGGTAATTAGCCTGATAGATGCCGAAAAGGCAGTTTACAATGGCGAAACCAACAAGTGGGATTTAACTAACGGGCGATTCATTGAAAAAGGTTCCATTAAAGGTCCCCAGCCGATATCTTCTTACCCCAGTGACATTACTCCAAGGGACATCCCTGTCAGGCTCAAATCCGAGCACACGGCTTTGTTGAGCTGGCGACAGTTAGCTGCCCTTGTAGCGCAGGCAGAGCAGGGAAAAATCAAGGACTCGCGCCAGCTTTACAGCCAGAAGCACTTTCGTGTTACCGAGCCGATTATCAACCTGGCAATGCTTATGGTGTGTCTGCCGATTCTGGTTTGTCGTGACCCGAAGTCGATGAAGTCGGCGGTTGCGATTAGTTTTGCTATGGTAGGTGCGTGTTTTATCACAACCTTTATTTGCAGAATGCTCGCCCCGGAGGCTAATGTCGGCAGTTTTTATCAAATTGGATTTTATGCGTGGCTGCCGGTTTTCATCTTTCTGCCGATAGCTTTTATTGAGCTGGACTCAATGAAAACGTAAGATAGCGGATAGGAAATTCTAAATCCGAAGCACGAAAATATGAAAAGCACGAAACTCGAAATTCGAAACAATATCAAAGGACTAAAATGACACTTACGTGTCATCCTGAGGCGAAGCCGAAGGATCTGGCCAACGAAAAAGAGATTCTTCGCTTCGCTCAGAATGACAGCAAAGCTGTCAGTTTTGAAATTTTGAACATTTGAATTTTGGATTTGTTTCGGATTTCGATATTCGAGTTTAAGCGCTATGTGTTTTTGAGTTTTATCGCGTCTTGGATCTCCTGGTTTATCCTGACACTACACCAGGCCTTGCCGCACATTGAGCAGTAATCGGCGGACGGTAATTCTTCCGTACCAATTTCTTTACATGCCTGGCGGTGCATTCTTTCAGCCGTTTGCGGGTCGAGCGATTCGGCCAAATGCGTTTTCCAATCAAGATTCGTCCGGGCAATACTCAGCTTTTTATCCCGCTCGGCAGTGCCTTTTAATCCGCGAGCAACATCGGCGGCGTGGGCTGCGATTTTTGCCGCAATTACGCCGGCCCGGACGTCATCCACATCGGGCAGACCCAGATGCTCTCTGGGTGTAACATAACACAAGAACGATGCGCCGTAATAAGCAGCGGCAGTTCCGCCGATCGCTGATGTTATGTGGTCGTAGCCGGCTGCAATATCGGTTACCAGCGGGCCAAGAACATAAAACGGAGCACCGTGACAAATCTGCTGCTGGATTTCCATATTGTATTGTATCTGGTCGAACGGCACGTGGCCGGGACCTTCGACCATAACCTGGCAGACCTTTTCCTGGGCCCTGGCGGTAAGCTCGCCGAGGGTCCTTAACTCTGCGATTTGTGCATCGTCGGTAGCGTCGGCGATTGCGCCGGGCCGAAGACCATCGCCAAGAGAAAAACAAACATCATACTCGGCCAATACGCCACACAAATCATCGAACATTTCGTACAAGGGATTTTGTTTGTTGTGGTATAGCATCCATTTGGCTAATAGCGCCCCGCCTCGGCTGACGATTCCCGCCACCCGATTCTCAAGTAAAGGCAGATGCTCCCTTAAGACGCCGGCATGAATCGTGAAAAAATCAACGCCTTGTTTGGCCTGTTTTTCGATTATCTCAAGAATTATTTTGTTGTCTACGTCCTCGACATTTCTGTCCTTTATCATTTCGTAGATTGGCACCGTTCCGAAAGGTACCGGGCACTGAGCAAGTAACTTCTGGCGGATTTCATCAAGGTTGCCGACGGTGATCAAGTCCATAATGGCATCGGCGCCGACGGCCAGCGCTGTCTTCATCTTTTCGATTTCGGCTTTTATCGAGCAGCAGACGCTGCTTGTGCCGATGTTTGCATTTACCTTTGTGGTAAGTAACCGGCCTATACCTGCCGGCGTCAGACCTGTTTTCAAATGCAGCCTGTTCGCAGGTATTACCAGCCGGCCGGCGGCGATACTCTGGCGAATAAGCGCAGCATCAACATTTTCCGCCTCGGCGACAAATTTGACCTCGTCGGTAATTGTCCCTTTCCGCGCGATTTGTAATTGTGTTGCCATTGTTTCTTCTTTTTTTAATCTGTGTAAATCTGTACCAATCTGTGAAATCTGCGGTCACAAAAAAATCGCTCCCGCTCCGAAGCGATTCACTCTGGGGCTGTTAAATTCACTGTCAGTTAATCACTTTCCTACGCAGGCATATCAGCAATTTGGTGATTATCCCGTTCAGGTTCAAAGGGTTTTTTCTCAGGCCTGCTTTTTGGCAAGCCACCCCTACTGAACGATTACTATTATACTCAAGCTGACCGGTTTTTTCTGTCATGCTGAGCAAAAAAAGCCTTTAGCCCTGAGCGAACAAAAGCTTGCCCTGAGCGTAGCCGAATGGGTCGAAGGGGAAGCATCTGGCCTACAAATGAGAATAATCCCGATAAATCGGGACTTGTGCAGGAAGAGATTCTTCACTTCGTTCAGAATGACAAACCATCCTATGTTATTGTCAATAAACCTGTCCTTGAGCAACGCGAAGGAACAGTTATGATTAATATTCAATCATAAATCGGTCAGTTTGAGTTATTTATTAAAACAAGGCGGCATTTGCAGATTATAGTATTATAAAAGAAGCGGAGCAGGAGGGATTCGAACCCCCGTTACCTTTCGGTAAAACGGTTTTCAAGACCGTCGCCTTCAGCCGCTCGGCCACTGCTCCGGATGTAACAGTTTACACTCTCTAATCCTAATCGGTTCAAACGCCCCAGTTTGAGCAATTTTCCAGCTATTTTATGCAGAAAAGGAGATTTTGCAAGATATTTTAGCAGAATTGATGCCTACATCGGCGTTTGGAAAAATATTATATTTTTTTTATTTTTTAGTTGACATTGCATAGTTTGCATAACATAATATGTTAAACAAAGTATAACATAATAAACAGAAAACAGAAGTTATTAGTTGATTGGCCCCCACCCCTGTGGTAGGGGCAGTGTAAGTCAGTGTTATAGTCCGTGTTAGTCCGTATTAGAAGGAGATTTTTATGAAATTTGAAAGTCAACTATTGAAGGGGATTGCACCGGTGGTCGTTCTGGAGATTCTCTCTCGCGGCCCAATGTATGGTTACGAGCTCAGCCAGGCCATCGAGCAGAGAAGCGGCGACATCCTGACCCTCGGCAAAGGAACGCTGTACCCGCTGCTGTACAATCTGGAAGCAAAAAAACTCATCAAAGGCAAGTGGGAGAAGAACCAGGCCAGCCGGAAGAGAAGATATTACTCCATCACCAGCAAGGGCAAAGGCCAATTGGCAAAGCAAAAG
>JBDRTM010000396.1:0-4877 GCA_043824065.1 Planctomycetota bacterium
AGCACTTTTTTTGGTCATCCTGAGCATCACCCACGGTTGTTTAGCCCGAACCCATGTGGTCGGGGTCCCTTGCCCCGTCTTGTTCGTGAAAAATATTGTATTAATCTCGCAAATTCGGTCAACCTAGTCATGACAAAAAGGAACAAATGAAAAATTCAGCCTCTAAAGCTTGAAAATAGTTTTTCATTGTTTTTTCCTGAGCAGTTTTTTAAACAGTGATTTAACAGCTTCTTCAACTTGTTTCTCAATCTGTTTAGCTGGTTCCTTCTGTTTCGTGGAGGTCGGAGTTGGCTGAACCTCGCTCGGTGGAACTTGAGAACGGGTCTCTTTAAGCAACTCTGTCAAAGACAACACCGTATCATCAGCTATCCTCAAGAGGCTGCTAAATTCAATGGCTAAACTAAAAAGCATCTCCTGTGGCATCTGATAGAATTGCTCCTCCGGGTCAACAGTGAACATCTTTTTCCCCTCGATAACTATCTGCGGAAGAAGGGATACTTGCTGAGTCATCTTCACCGCTTCTCCAGCACCCGGGACTTTGTAAGTAACGATGTATGCAGCATCGGCACCGGTCGCTGCCAGTTGTGCACATTCGGCATAAATCTCAATATCGAGCCTCTTCGCCAGGGCACCCGCAACTTGAGCGAACGCCTTGTTATGCTCTGCAACCGCACCAAGCTTTCTGGATTGTTGGACTTTACGGCCTTGATGGTAGATACTATAATGTACATCGATGTTATGGACACCAGCCTCAACAATCTGGTGTTTTAGTTGTTCTATTTCGGCAACAGCATCCTGAAGAGGAAAGTCTTGTGGAAGCTCGCTACGTTGAATCTGATCAATCAGCGTTCTGAATTCTTCGCGTATAATCTTATACAACACGAGTGCACCCTTAGCAGGTTTTTTATCGGGAGCTAATTCGGATGTCCTGGCAATTACCAGCGGAGTTCCTTGTTCGCTGTCGAGGTACTGCTTTATCACCTGTTTATAGGCACGAGGATCCATACGGACAACAGTGGTTTGATCTGCTGCTTGCAGCATGTCCTTGACAGTCCTAACGTAACCAGCCGTATCATCGATCGCATAATAAAGCTTTTCTCCAGACTCTCTGAGGCCATTAATCATAAAAAAGAGCGATGCTGCTTCAGAGACATACTGTGCATTACCCAATGAGGTCTTAACTTGCCCTGACAGTGTCGTAGTGTCGCTGATCTTGGAAAGTACAGATAGCGTACCCTGTAAGACCCTCAACACCGGCCTTAAGACGTCTGCCAACAATTTTGCCCTCCGGTATTCTTTGACCGAAGTAAAACTCTGGGCTACAACATCTGTTTCAGTTTGAACCTTCTTCATCATAGCCCGCCTTAGATCTTCAAGTGCGTCTACGAGTTCTTCTTTGTTGGGATGTTCGGTCTCGGTCTTGTCAAATGGCTCTTTATCCTCGCTTTTCTGCTGAGACGGTGGTGATGTACCGCCTGCTGTTGGTGG
Source organism: Planctomycetota bacterium (assembly GCA_043824065.1). GTDB lineage: Bacteria > Planctomycetota > Phycisphaerae > Sedimentisphaerales > Anaerobacaceae > NIOZ-UU13. The sequence continues at coordinate 1,489 of JBDRTM010000396.1, forward strand.
TTCTGTAGCCTCAACTTTCTTCGCTCCTTTGATTCGATAGGCTCTAAGTCCATTCTGAGTTCCTACAATTAGCATGTCCTTGTAGACGGCGAGGTGTGTTCTCGGCACTGTGGGAAACTCTTCTCGTCGAGCTACTATTTCACCGCTTAGAGCATCTACTAAAGTCAAAAAGTTGCCCCTGCCTATCAGCAAAGTCTCGCCTACCATTTCGGTCCACCCCCCATCTCCCATAAAAAATGGGGGAGCTACACCTTTCTTATAATCTACTTTCGCCCACTTTTTCCAAAGGACCTTTCCGTTAGTAGCGTCAATCGCATACCAAAGCGTGTAAGGGGTATGTTTTTGCGTGATCTCACCATAAATAATTATCACCTTCTCAGTGGCTCCGGCGAGTCTTGTGTAGCTTGTCCCAAGCAACTTTTCACTTTCCCATTTTACCTGACCAGTATCCATATCTATAGAGGTGATACGGGAGTATCTTGATTCTTCGCTTCTTCCTACAAAAAACTTGCTATCTGCTTCACATTGTCCTAAAACCCAAGCGTTATCCATTTCTTGAAGCCACCACTGCTTAGCTGGTAGAACTTGCCCAGTAGATAGGTTGAGTACTGATACTGTGTATTTTGTTCTTCCGGTTATTGTAGAGCCTATTATTTCCGGCTCGGAGTCCATACATAAAGCTTTGAAGTGCATGGACGAAGCAATGTTTGGTCTTTGACCAACATCTTTTGCATCCCTTGGTTCCCACAGCGGTTGAAGTTGACCAGTAACCTCATCTAATAAACCACTTTCAGTTTTGTATGTGGGACCTGAGTATACAAATTTTGACCCTACTCGTCGTCGGCGCGGCGGTCCATGCCCAGAGCGAATTGTTCTGGTATATAATATGCCTTTTTCTATTAACCTGATACTGTAAAAGTCCTCAAGGTCTTTCTCCCAAAGTGGCGTCCACTCAGTTTTGTCCAGAACTAATACAGAGTCAATGAAACTGCCCTGACTAGTGAATGGAGCTAAATAAATAGCTTTCTGTGAGATTCCGACTAAGTAATATCCAGGTTCTATCTCCTTACTTTTCAAAATCTTTCCAGAAATTATATCAATTGCATGCAATTTCGGTCCTTCGGGACCAAGCACATAGATATATAGTATCCCATTTTTGCTAATCTTAGGCCCATTTCTCTCACGTCCAGTATATGAAGGTCTTGAAAAAACTCCCGGTTCTCCAATATCTTCGTGTGCCCATTTAGGCACGACGTGTTCTTCTTCCACTGATGCTACCTTTTCTGGCTCAACGATTTCTTTGGTCTTGCCATAAACAACTACGCTACTGCTTAGTAAGATCAATACCTCCAAAACAATCATTGCTTTCATTTCATTTTTCATTTTTTTCTCCTTATTACCTTCTTAAAGGTGTTGCGTTCATGTCCAGTTGCTGCTTCGGTTCAATTTTCATATCTCTTATTTCGCTGCACTCTTCAAGATGTCTGCCTCACGCCTTTAGTCCCCGGTTAGATAACGCCTTGCTATCTCACGGGGCAGGGACAGAAAATAACACAAAAGAATGGAAAAGTCAAAGGAAAATCCCCCCAGCACAGGACTGGGGGCTATATAAAACGATGGCAAGATGATTGTCCCCCCAGCACAGGGGTGGGTGCAGGAAGGAAGGAGTCGCGGGAGGTGGGGAACCCCCGAAAGTGCCGGTGGCTAACAGGTATTGCGCTTGCTTTACCCGCTCCCCGATCTGAGTCGAGGACAAGCTTCGCGGGCACAATCTCTACGTACCTGAAAAAGGATATCTGGCTGGAGGTCTCAACGGACTCTATACCGGAGGCAGTTTACAGAAAGAATGCTACGCTCTCCAGGATGTTCTCTTGCTCGAAAGGTTTCGTAATATAATCGTTAGCACCAACTTCATAACCTATAACTTTGTCCTCTAATCCTCTTTTGGCCGTCACCATGATGATCTTCGTATGGGAAAGCGAGGGGTACTCTCGTAGGCGTCGGCACACCTCAAGGCCGTCCATACCGGGCAACATAATATCAAGCAAAATTAGGTCAGGCTGGAAATCCAGCGCGATCTCCAGAGCCTGCTCACCTGTTGCGGCAGTCCTAAGATCGTAGTCCTCATGAAACAATTCCTCAACAATTGTGGTATTGTCCGGATTATCATCGACGGCCAATATTTTCTTCTTCTGTGCCTTCATATTCCTGTACCTTCTCATATTTCATACTTTGAGTTAGTATGCGCCAACTCAGGTTGTTCACATACTCCGGAGCTAAGCTGCTCTGAGAAAGTTTTCCCACCTTATTTAAATCATAGTCTATTTTGAGGTGAATGCAAATTGGTCAGCTCATTTCTGCTCAGAACACATAGAACTACGTACTCTCAACGGAAAAAGGGCTTGTTTCTCATTAGGAAAAGCCCTGCAATCTGTTCCAATCTTAAGGTCCCGGCCAAAAATGCCTAAAGTGCAGTTTTCGTTTAAGGTTGTCGATGCTGGTATCGATGCTCGCCTTGGAAACTCGAATCTCGGGCTTCCAGCCTCCAGTTTCGATACCAGCTTCGACAACGACAAACCAGGTCTTTTCTGCACCGGGGATAACTTTTCTCCTCGAAAGTCGGCAATAGCATTTCGTCGGTGTCGGGATGGGGACTAAGGAATGGGTCAAGTACAATATCACCTGTAGTTTGGCTTTTGCACTTACTTTTGGCATATTTTAAATTGTAGAGTGCTAAACAAAAAGGTTGTTCCGATAAAATGATTGAGACGTGCCGGCAAGGCAGTCTTGGTTTAGAGGGAGGGTGAGAGATGAGAAGTAGAAGTAAGAATTTCTGGGTCGTTTTTCTTGTAAGCCGCAAAGCCGTTCCGGGTGTGATTCTGCTTTCGGCAATTTCTTACGCCCTTGCCAGTATCGGAGGGTCTGAGTCGGAAATGGTCGGGACCGGCAGCCACAAAGTGGCGCCAAACGCTGTGACTGTGCCCTCACAAACGGTCAGTAGGCCGGCTGGGAATGAGGCCAATAAGGACAGCTCAGAGCAAGCTGCTTTTTGGCGAACGGTCCGAATGCGGGTGACGGCCTATTGTCCGTGCCGAAGGTGCTGTGGGAGATACAGTGACAAAAGGACCGCCGGCGGCCACAAGATAAGGCGAGGAGACACATTTGTCGCGGCCGACAGAAAGCATTCATTCGGCACCGAAATGATTGTGCCGGGCTATAACAATTCCAAGCCTGTTAAAGTGCGGATAAGGTAGCTCAGCCTGTAGTACCTTACGACATTTTAATTTGTTGATAGAGGTTGTTCCCGTTTGATGCGGAATTCAGCCAATTAACAAACTGGATTCCCGCTTTCGCGGGAATGACAACTCACAAAATCAACTGTCATAGAG
>JBDRTM010000397.1:0-3659 GCA_043824065.1 Planctomycetota bacterium
TTTCCCCCTTGTCTTTATACATCCAATAGCCCGCTTAACCGGCGCGGCAAAGGTTAAGACGCTTTACCGCGCCTGAATACATGCTGTTGTTAAATTTTCCTGTCTTACATCAAACCCAGCTCCCGGAAAATGCCATCACCATAAGCCTTATCCGCTTTGCGGAAATGGACAACCATCTTCTGCTGGATCTCTTTCGGAACATTCTTCAGGCTGCCGACGATATTTGAGATCAGCTCCTTTTGCTGCCCAGGGGTCATCAGCCTGAAGAGATTCCCTGGCTGGATGTAGTCATCATCGACTCCCCGCTTCTGCTCATAGCGGTCCGCGTCCCCTGAAATCTTCAGGGGCGGTTCGTTGTAAGCCGGGTCTGCCCTGGGGCCGCCAAAGCTGTTCGGTTCATAGTTCGGACCTGGCCCGCCATTATCGTCAAATCTCATGTGGCCATCACGCTGGTAAGTATTCACCACTTTGGCTGCACGCGGCGCGTTAATCGGCAAACGCTCGAAGTTGACGCCCAGGCGATAGCGGTGCGCGTCAGCATAGGCAAAGATGCGGGCCTGCAGCATCTTGCAGGGAGAGAACGAAATCCCGGGCACTACGTTTGCCGGCGAGAACGCGGCCTGTTCGACTTCAGCGAAGTAATTTTGCGGATTACGGTTCATCTCGAGTACACCTGCCTCGATCAGCGGGTAGTCGTCGTGCGGCCATATCTTCGTCAGATCGAATGGATTCCAACGGTATTTCTCTGCATCGGATTCCGGCATGACCTGAACGGAGAACGTCCACCTGGGGTAGTCCCCGCGTTCAATCGCATCAAACAGTTGGCAGGTGTGATAATCGGGATTCTCCCCCGCGATCCAATTGGCTTCCTCCGGAGGTATACACTGGATACCCTGCTGTGTCTTAAAATGAAATTTGACCCAATACCTTTGATTGCCAGCACTGATGAAGCTGTATGTGTGGCTGCCGTAGCCGTTCATATAGGGGATTCCTCTGGGAATGCCCCGATCGGAAAAAAGAATTGTCACCTGGTGGAGTGCTTCCGGCACCTGCGACCAGAAATCCCACTGCGGGGTATCTGACTTGGCATTTGTCGCAGGATCACGCTTCTGGGTGTGGATAAAATCCGGGAACTTGATGGCGTCCCGTATGAAGAACGTCGGCGTGTTGTTCCCGACCATGTCCCAATTGCCTTCTTCGGTGTAGAACTTCAGCGAGAAGCCCCGGACGTCCCTAACCGTATCTGCTGAACCCTTCTCCCCGGCCACAGTCGAAAATCTTCCGAAAACTTCAGTCTGCTTGCCTACTTCAGAGAACAGCCTGGCTTTTGTGTACTTCGTGATGTCCCGGGTCACGGTGAAAGAGCCGTGGGCTCCAGCAGCTTTGGCGTGAACCACCCGCTCCGGAATGCGTTCCCGGTTAAAATGAGCCAACTTCTCCAACAGGTAGTGATCCTGCAGCAAAGTCGGACCACGTTCCCCCGCTGTCAGGGATGTCTGGTTGTCAGGAACCGGAATCCCGGCAGCAGTGGTCAATTTCCTGGATTTCTCACTCATCATCTCTCTCCTTTATGCTTAGGTTTGTTAATCTTCTTCTCAACCCGGTTGTTGACAATTCTATTCCCTGTCAAAGCGACCGGTGTCAGTTCTCCCTATATGGTTGTATAAAACTGCGGAAACTGTGGAATAATAGTCGGTCATCAGCTCGGAAGATTCAGGCAATGAGATGGAAAGCGCCTGAAAATCAGGAACTTTTGTGTCGGTTAATCCTTTTTTGATCATTGGCTGACATATATTAACCAGCAGACGGCCATTAAGTATACGGCGACAAAGCGTTATACAGACACCTCTAGCCTGGCGCGCCTGTTCGATGATTATTCCGTAGTTCGCGGCATATCCAGACCGTTCGTAACTTATTGCATATAAGGTTAATATACCACCGGTCAGGAGTTTTCTCAATACCTCATAAATCCTTTGATTGGCAGACAGGGACGCTTATGTTATTTTTTCATCATTAAGTGAATTTCACCATGATGAGAGCTTTTCCTGGATCTTATTAAAATTACACTTCTGCCTTCTTCTTATTTTCCAAGTTTTTCTCGTCAATTCCATTTAAGCAACGTTTTTAAGGACTGAAAGGACAAAAACGACTAAAGAAAGGACCTGAAGGACTAAAAGGACATTGCTGTTTAAACGAGGAAGACTATCCTCTGTCCCTTAGTGTCCCTTTGGTCCTTTTTGTCCTTTCCTGGAGATAACCATGGCTGAACACTTCATTCCTCCACATGGAGGTTATCAAAACCTGCTTTCGTATCAGAAATCAAAAATTGTTTATGATGCCACTGCTTATTTCTGCGCACGATTCTTCAGCAAACGCGACCGTACCTATGACCAGATGGTGCAGGCCGCCCGTTCAGGCAAACAGAATATTCTTGAGGGCAGCCAGGCATCAGGAACTTCCAAAAAAATGGAAATCAAATTAACAAATGTGGCTCGTGCCAGTCTCGAAGAATTATTGGAGGACTACCGTGATTTCCTCCGGGTGCGGGGACTTGAAGAATGGCACCGGGAGCATACCTTTGCGAAACGGCTGCGTGAATTGAATCGGCAGCCCGCTGCTGACTACGAGACGTTTCACAAAGGTATCGAGCATCATGATCCAGCCATCGCCGCTAATGTAATAATCGGACTGATTAAGGTGACTACTTACCTGCTCGATCGCCAACTTAATCAACTGGAGAGAGCTTTTGTCGAGGAAGGTGGTCTGAGTGAGCGCATGACTCGTGCCCGATTGGCCGAAAGGGGCCACCTTCGGTGGGAAGCTCGAAGCACTGAACCCGCATTTCTCTCAGATCTGCAACCTGCGTCGTTATGTTTCAGTAGAGGTGAGATTAAATGATTTGAATTTCGTTCTTCCCACCGAAGGTAGGTGGCGTGCGGATTTCGAGTTCAGTGCTTCCCGCTGCTCGAAACGAAGCGGAAGTGGCACGCCCGGAGGGATTCGAACCCCCGACCTGCGGATTCGAAGTCCGACGCTCTATCCAGCTGAGCTACGGGCGCGCAGATTCAGTTTGCTATGCAGATTGTAAACGATTTTATCCAGAAGTGCAGGTTCAATGACATGTAGCACTTGAGACCGAGGGAGTTTAACGCAGTCAGGGTTGCTTGCCAGGGCTCAGCACTGAGACCGGCAGTATCCGCCGCCGCAGTAGTTATTATGTGAAATATGCAGATCAGGCTCTCCGAAGTGAGCTGCTATGGTTCTCCCGTCGGTACGCAGCAATACCAGGAATCCATCTAATCAATTGGCTGGGCATTAAATAATTTGCGGACAGTCCTCTTTCCTGATAATTTACATTCATATGGCAGAAATCTCGAGATCCAAATTACTATAGGCCGGTTTCTTCAGGCGACAACATGAATGAAAAAGAGAACAAGCGGGAAAACAGTTCTGGTGCGCCGGCGGCAACAGTCCGGGAACAGACAGAACTTCAGAAAAAATGGTTTGACGTCATATTCCCCCCGGTTTCTGAATTCGTGACTCAAAATCGAAGTTGAATTACACTACATGGTTGAGAAGTCGAAGGGCATGGTGGAGGGAGCCCGTAGGGCGACCGGAGACATGCCCTGGCTTGGCCGGCATAACGACAAATGGAGTCA
>JBDRTM010000398.1:0-8343 GCA_043824065.1 Planctomycetota bacterium
CCGGGCGGAGCTGGACGAAGACAATAGGATTCAGAAGCTGTTAACCGAAATGTTCGGGCAAAATCAAACTTAGATGAAAGGAGTAAAGTTATGATGACCACATTAGCACCCATCCTTGCCGTTAATATGTTAACCAAGATATCGCTCATCGTTCTGGCACTTGTTGTTATCTTGATAATTGTCCTCAAGATAATCAAGAAGTAGCAGGGCGCAAGGAAGCCTTCGTGAAAGGAGAGAACCTATGTCAGCATTGCTCGTTATTCTTGTCCTGGTCTTGCTTGTTGTTCCGGCTTTGTTCATTATTTTTGCCATCGGCATCTACAATGCTTTAATTCGCCTTCGCAATCAGGTCAAAAATGCCTGGTCACAGATTGACGTCCAGCTCAAACGCCGGCACGACTTGATTCCAAACCTTGTCGAAACCGCCAAAGGCTATATGAAGCATGAGCGTGGGACTTTTGAGGCCATAACAAACGCCAGAAGCCAGGCTATGGGAGCCAAAAACGTCGCTGATGCCTCAAAAGCCGAAGGTGCTCTCGGCGAAGCGCTCAGCAAATTCATGCTGGTCGTTGAGAATTATCCCGACTTAAAGGCAAATCAGAATTTCCTCTCGCTTCAGGAAGAGCTGACCAGCACAGAGAACAAAATCGCTTTTGCCAGGCAGAGCTACAACGACCAGGTCTTGTTCTTCAACAACAAGATTCAGATGTTCCCCTCGAACATCGTTGCCGGTATGTTCAAGTTTGACAAACGCGATTTCTTCGAGATTGAAATTGCCGCCGAGCGGGAAGTCCCGAAGGTAAGCTTTTAATTATTCTTTAGCTTTGCATTTTATTGGAACTCAGCGTGGCACCCTTACTACTCTGCGAAGTAGTTCGCTACGTAGCACGAGTGCACTTGTTTGGGGCGAGTGGAAAAAGTCTTGCGCCATCAAGCCCTGGCCTGAGTTCGTCGAAGGCTTGTTTGGGAGTGTCATTAGCCAAGCTACAAGTCGCAAACTATGTGGGAACTGATTAGAGCCAACAAGAGAAACTCCATCGTCCTGATGGTGATAATGGCAGCCGTATTATTGCTCCTGGGCTTTGTTATTGGCCTGGGTTTCTTCGGCGCCGAAGGTGGTTTTTTCGGCCTGATAATTGCAACAGCTATTTGGTTGATTCTAACATTGATAAGCTTCTCAAGCGGCGACCAAATCCTTCTGGCTGCAAGCAAAGCCAAATTAGTTACCCATGATGTGCATCCTCAGTTGTTCAATATAGTTGAAGAAATGAAAATCGCTGCAGGTCTGCCTGCGATGCCTAAAATATATATCATCAACGACCCCGCCCCTAACGCCTTTGCGACCGGCCGACAACCCGAGACCGCATCGGTCGCCGTAACAGCAGGTCTTTTAGCCCGGCTCAACCGGGATGAGCTTCAGGGTGTCATCGCACACGAGATAAGTCATATCCTCCACCGCGACATCCTTTTCGTTACACTCGCCGGAATAATGCTCGGCTCAATTGTCTTACTATCACAGGTCTTTCTGCGAGGAATGTTCTACGGCTCGATGATGGGCTCGGGCCGAAGATATTCATCCGGCGGCAAAGGCGGCGGCCAGGCACAGCTTATTATGCTGGTAGTCGCAATAGTTGTCGCAATCCTGGCCCCAATAATGGCATACCTGTTATACTTTGCACTCTCGAGAAGGCGGGAATACCTCGCCGACGCCGGCGGTGCCAGATTGACCCGCTACCCTGAAGGTCTTGCCAGCGCGCTGGAGAAAATCGCAAACGATCCCTCACCGCAATTAGCTGCCGTCAACAAGGTAACCGCACCGATGTACATTGCCAATCCTTTCAAGAAAAAGAAGCAGAGAAAATTATCCGACCTGACCAGCACACATCCGCCGATTTCCGAAAGGGTAAGGATTCTGCGCAATATGACCCACGGCGCATCTTTCAAAGACTACTCGAATGCTTTTGCAAAGGTAACGCACACCAAAACGGTCATCCCTCCTACAGCCCTAACCAAAGAGGATATTGCATTGCGGGAAGCTGACGTTAAAGCCAAAAAAGGGCAGCGCAAAGAAACCCAGATGCGCCAGGTCGGCGATATTATGCGAAGGGTAAATCAGTTTGTATTTTTAACATGCCTCTGCGGCCTGAAATTAAAAATACCCCCGAATTTCAAACCCAACAAGGTTACCTGCCCACGCTGCAAAAGAACGCTCGACTTGCCCACGTCCTGAGTCAAGACTCAATACGAAGCAGGTAAAAAATATACATCCCCTACATTACCTTCAACCAGCCTTTAGACCGAACTCCGAGTTTTTTATAAAATTGCGGAGTGTCTTCATATCCTTTTCGATTCTGTCGAATCTCAGCTTGCAGATAAAAGTATATAAAGCATCCTCAGGCCGGGCGGTTGCTCCTTTTTGCTCATTACTTGTATCCGCAGATGTTACCTTTAGCGTAATATAGTCGTTTATCAACTCTCGTTGCTCCTTGAGCAAATTATGGAGCAGTTTTATGGTATCATGCAGCACGACGTTATCACGTTCTAATGCTACAAGGCGTTGTTCTAATGTAAGTCTCATCCTGCTTATTCTATCTCCAGTTTTCCTTAATAGCTTGACCAATTTCAGTTACCTGCTTTCAGTTTTCAGTTCATAGCTCAGCTATTTGTATCTACCCTTCGGATAAGCTGTTTGTTCTCTCTATATGTGGCCATTTAGTCCTAACCGGCTTTTCCTTTAAAACATCCGCTTTTTTTCTCAAGCTGAATCGACTTTTTCAGAAAAAAACTCTGCAATCTATGACCCACAACTTAAAACCGTCTCCTGAACGAAAAAAGCCTGCCCTGAGCACGGCCGAATGGGTGTACCCTGAGCTGAGTCGAAGGGCCTGCCCTGAGCACGGCCGAATGGGTGTACCCTGAGTTGAGTCGAAGGGCCGAAGGACCTAACCAGTTCCTGTTGCGGAAACAGTATTTGTCATTCCCGCGGAAGCGGGAATCCAGTTTTTTTCGCCCTGGACCCCTGCTTTCGCAGGGGTGACACCGTCGGTTTTTGCTTTCCGCAACAGATACTAACTAAGGACTAAAAACTAATACTCTCGGCGGCCTTCAAGATCTTCACCTCGCACTCCGCCAAGGCTGCGAATTTTTCAGCATCTTCTTGACCGCCAATTATATCACCCCAGTGATACGGTATAGCCAGCGCCGGCTTAATATATTTGGTCGCCTCGGCTGCCTCCTCTGCGTTCATCGTATATGTACCACCCATTGTATTGTAATACCCATAGAGGCCTCCTTTCCCGTCTCTTCTTTTTCTATTGTTTGTGTCGTTTCTGCGCCGCCCTCCTCTTTTTTGCATCCGCAAATAACTACCCCAAACATTGCTGCTAAGATTAATAATTTTAAACCTCCCATTATTTGTTCCTTGTCAATGAACCTGCAAAATAGAAATTATCTCAAGGCCAAACGAAAGGCCATCTTCTGCTAAGAAGGCCGCCGAATACCTGGCATATCTGACCTCACATTCTCAATCCCTAATATAAAACATCCGAATCTCAAACCATACAATATCAAAGAACCACCTATTGCGAAATCAAAATTCCCTTATTTATTTTAAAGCAATATTGCTTGCCGGCGATTTTAGATTATCATATAGAATTTAAAAATCAATAATCTTAACATTTCCTGGTTTAGAAAGAGCTTATGCTTTGGGTTTTTTTATTGGTGCTTGTGGGTTTTGTTCTGGTAATTAAAGGAGCAGACCTTCTTGTTGACGGGGCTTGTGCTTTGGCAAGGAAGCTGTCCGTATCCGACCTTATGATTGGTCTGACAGTTGTCGCCTTTGGAACATCCTTGCCGGAGCTTGCCGTAAATGTATTCGCCAGTCTAAAGGGAAGTACCGACATAGCTATCGGCAACATTTTAGGAAGTAATATAGCTAATATACTTCTTATTCTCGGTATCTCAGGGATAATCTACCCCCTTATAGTAACAAAAGGAACCGTCTGGAAAGAAATACCTTTAAGCCTTCTTGCCGCCTTACTGTTGGGTATTCTGGCCAATGACAGATTAATTGACAACGCTGACAGCTCTGCATTAACCCGGACGGATGGTTTGGTATTATTGAGCTTTTTTGTGATTTTCATTTACTATACCCTCGGCATAGCCAAACGCATTGAAGGCTCGGAAGCCCTGTTCCCTGCAAAAGAGCGTAGCATAAAAAAAATCTCCATTATGATTGCCGCCGGCTTATTGGCCTTAATTTCGGGCGGTAAATTTATTGTCGACGGCGCGGTTGATCTGGCAACTGCGCTGGGAATAAGCCAATCGACCATTGGCTTGACTATCGTCGCGGTCGGCACATCACTGCCGGAGCTGGCAACATCCGCAATGGCTGCTTACAGGAAAAATCCGGAAATTGCCGTGGGGAATATAGTAGGTTCCAATATCTTTAACATTTTCTTTGTCCTCGGTATTAGCTCTCTCATCAGGCCCATTCCCTTTGGAGCAAAAAGCAACTTAGATATCGGCGTTCTTATTCTCGCCAGCTCCTTACTGTTCATATCTATGTTTACAGGCAAACACCATAAACTTGACAGGTGGGAAGCCGCATTATTTCTTGTCATATACTCGGCTTATATATTGTTTTTAATTATGAATTGATCTGTTCGGTGCAACAATAAAGGTAATGTTATGTTGAAAAACATTTTGTTGTCGTTTATTCCCCTTTTTGTGGCCGTTGATGCAATTGGAGTGCTGCCGATATTCGTCTCGATAACCGAAGGCCTGGAAAAGAATGAAAGAGCGAAAATCATTATTCAATCCGTTATCACGGCCTCATGCCTGGCGATTGGTTTTATTCTTCTCGGAAAGATTATTTTCAGACTGCTCGGCATTACAATAGGCGACTTTATGATCGCCGGAGGAGCTATACTTTTTTGCCTGGCAATTACTGATATAATCAATCCCGTCAAAAAAAGACGCATCCCAAGCAAAGATCTTGGTGCAGTTCCTCTTGGGACACCACTGATAGTCGGCCCCGCTGTTCTGACCACCTCTCTGGTAATCGTGTCACAATATGGGCTTGTACCAACGATGATATCTGTGATTGCTAACATTCTGGTGGCGGGTTTCGTATTCTCATTAGCTTCTGCACTAATAAGATTCCTGGGGGAAGCCGGCTCAAAAGCCCTGTCCAAAATCACGAGCTTGCTGCTTGCAGCAATTGCGGTAATGTTAATAAGAAAAGGTCTGGAGCAGTTTTAGGCTGACTTAATCACAATTAGAGCTTTCCTCGCTGGCTAAGGACCACTTTGCTCAGCTACGCCTACGCCCTCTTTTCGGCGTTCTTTATTCAGCACCCAATATCGCTCTCAGTATTTAGCCCACAAATTTATTTGTGTTTCTTTTTATACGCTATATGTTGTTTGCCAAGCGCTATTTACCGCCAGCTATCGATATCATAGACCCGCTGTCTTTTGGCGGAATCAAAGAAAAAGGCCCCACTATTCAGTGGGGCCGTGGTTTTTCACATCCAAACTTACCACAATCCAAATCAGCAGGGACGCACATTCGTTGCTTCGGGGCCTTTCTTACCCTCGGCAACCTCAAACTCCACTTCCTGGCCGTCATATAAAGACCGGAATCCTTCCGCAGTGATGTTCGAGTGGTGGATAAACAAATCCTTACCACCATCGTCGGGAACGATAAAACCAAAACCCTTCCTCTCATTAAACCATTTTACCTTACCTTTATCCACAATATTCTCCTTAGGCTCTTTGTTGGAGCCTGAAATATAGACTCCCTCGTCTTTTATTAGGGGCACCCTCCGAGGGACAGTAAGGATACTCCTTGAAACAAAAATAAAAATACTAAACAAACTCGCTGTTGTCAACGAAATAAGTTGAAATAGTTGAAACTCAAATCCTTCGCTTTGAACAATTTTCCCAGCGTACGAAAAAAGCGTACGTTCGCACTAACCTTCTTTTATAGGAAGCTGTGAAATGCTAAATACCGAACGAACAGAATTTACAGCCTGACTTTAAGGCAATCTTTTATAAAGCAGCAGTCGGTGTTGCCACACTGACCATCTGACCTTCCAAAACACGGCGTGCACCCTTCTGCCACCTGGATAGTGTGGATAAGTTCCGGCTTCTTCATCTTCCCTGGTGTTAGCCCGAGCGACTGGGCCTTCATTCTTATATCGGTCATACCCATACTCTTTTCTGTAACGCGTTTCTTTGTGGCATGTTTCGTTGCGACTTTTGTTGCGGGCATTGTTTATCTCCTTTTAGTTTTCTCAGGCGGGCTTGTGCCGCCATAATTCTCACTTAACAATATCCGAAATCTCTACCAATTCCTCGTCATACAGCCGACTCACTATGCCGATTTTCACACATCCTCAGCAAAGTATCCGGCTCATATATTTTCGACTATTTAGGCAGGCCCCCCCAATAAATGTGTCCAAAAAGTGTGCATTTTTTGCCAGTTTATGGAATTTTTCTGAATTTTTGCGAGTTTTTGCATTATCACCCCTGATTTTCAGCCAATTTGGGCATTTGGCTTAAAATCTCCCTTTGCCTATTCATACTATATGCCCTATCTTGACACATATTTGGCGTGCATTTATCAAAAAATCGCCCTGAAAATTTTCTATTTCAACCATCTTGGCCGGCCTAAAGCTCCGTATCAGCTCTGAAATTCACCTTAAAATCCCTGTGCACAGTCCTATCGGAGCCGTCATTTGCCCCCTGCCAATCCGGTCCTATAAGCTCAAGTTATCTACCAAAAAATGCCTATCTTCTGTTATTTTCGCAAGTTTTTCGATTGTGCTAAAATCAAAAGTAAGGTAGATATTAGTCATACCAGAATAGCTTTTCTATATCAGAAAAACTAAGGAAAACAGTCTGTAACATTTTGATTTGAAAGGAATTAGACAATGTTAAAGATAGGAATGATTGGAGCTGGTTTCGTGGCTGGATTCCACGAAAGGGCTTTGTGTTCGGTCCGGGGTGTCGAATTGACCGGCGTTTGCGCACCCGAGGGCGCAGAAGCCCTTGTCAAACGTGCACAGACCGATGGCCTGGGCAATACCCGGGTCTTTGAGAACATCGCCGAACTCTGTGCTGCTATTGATGTAGTCTGCATCTTTGCCCCTAACTTTGCCCGCCTCGAAATCATGCGCAACATAGCCAAGGCAATCGAAAACGGCACCAAAATTAAGGGTATCATTTGCGAAAAACCTCTGGCCCGGAACCTCCAGGAAGCTGACGTAATGGCGAGGTTGGCCAAGGCACTCGGTGTGCCCACCGCTTACTTCGAAAACCAGATTCACATGCCCTCAGTAGTTGAGGCCCGGCGTCAGCTTGCAGCAGTGGAACAGAGTATGGGTTCTGTGCATCTGGCCCGCAGCGCAGAAGAGCACGGCGGACCGCACGAGCCGTGGTTCTGGGACCCAACAAGGCAGGGAGGCGGTGTCTGCTGTGATATGGGCTGCCACAGTATAGCCGTGGGGATGTATATGCTGACACCCAGCGGCAAGTCCCCTGACTACCTCACGCCTGTTTCAGTTACCGCCAATATGGCCCTGCTTAAGTGGGGCAAAGAGCCGTGGATTAGCCAGCTTAAGGAAAGAGGCGTTGATTACAAGGCCACGCCTGCCGAGGACTATTCAAATGTTACCATAGAGTTCAGGGACCCCGAGACGGGAATTCGCGGTGTAGTTCAGGCCGCAAATTCCTGGATGTACGATGCACCGGGCCTGAGACTCCTTATGGAAGCCTTCGGTCCGGGTTATTCGTACACCGTCAACTCACTGGAGTCACCTACGGGTTTGTTTATCAGCGATGCGGCTGCCACCGCCGTTGCGGATAGTGAGCTGGCCCTTGAGAAGGCACAGGCGAGCCGCGGGGCTTTGCTTCTTCATCACAATGAGCCAGACCTCTATGGTTATATAGCGGAGTGGCGGGATGCAATATCAGCCTTTGAACAGGGCAAAAACGCCCTGCTCGATTTCGAATACGGTCGGCTAATCACCATGCTCGTTATGGCTGGGTATATGGCCCACGAAAGGAAAATGACAATTGACCTGACCGACTCAGCGGTGCTGGCAGAGCTGGAAAGCTACGTTCCCTTGATTCAACAGGGCAAAGGAGCAGAAGTCCTCCGCGGTGTCTGAATCTTTAGGAGCGATAGGATTCTGATAACGTGCAGATTGGTCGGGAGGAGAACGTATGTCGTCTGTACCGTTTTGCCAGAAGAATTCGCTACGCCAAAAAGTTGGCCGCAGATAAATAAGCAAACGGCTACAATAAATATTACTCAACTTGACTGACTTTTAAACTGTCA
>JBDRTM010000399.1:0-3686 GCA_043824065.1 Planctomycetota bacterium
ACAATTACCGAGGCCGGCCTGGAAGATACAGAAATAGAGCCTGCTACTCTGACTGATGAGCAGTTTAAGAAGAAAGCCGGCGATTATCAAACCACCGCCGAGCAATTAAGCGAAAAGCACAATTGTAAGCTATATGCAGGCCTGACGGGACTGCTTAGCCCAATCGATATGCAAACCGATGAATATCTTGCAAGGCTGTATTTAGAGGGCCAAGGGCAAAGTCCGGTCTCATTGGCTCAGATTGTCTTTGCCGTCGATGATTTAGCCGCCAGCGAGCTTGGGCCGTTTGATGTGCGAAAGCCCAGAATGTATGAAAATATCGGGCCCCTCAAAGACTTGTGGGGCTCGGCCAGGTTCGGACTCCTGGACTCCTCCGGACAAATAATGGCCATTATACGGGTGATTAAAACTATAAAAGCCGCCGAACCCCAAAGCATAGACCAAACCTTTAGCACAAGCTCACTTGAATTTGACCCAAACCAGCCTTCGGCCCTGAGCGGAGCCGAAGGGAAAGATGAAGCTGAAAATATTTATTCGGTAAAAGAAAAAGTCACCGAAGACTTAAAGAAACTTGCTGCAATGGACATCACAAAAAGCAAAGCCGAAGAGTTCATTGGCCTGGCGGCAAAGGACGGCTGGGACACCGCAATTGATAAATTTAACGAACTCTACGGAAAACAAACCAGCCAGGACCCAAACGACCCTAACGCATCTGAGATTTCAAATGAGGAAAAAAGCGTTAGCGAACCCTTCAAGCTGCAAAATCTTGCAGGCCTGCGAAGAATATCAAAGGCGACTTTACAGACTCTAACTGTCCAAACTGCAGGAAATCCGGCGGCACAGTTTTTCTTGAACCAGCGAAAAAACCATCGCCGTTTCGTAGAACAGCTTTATTCGCTTATACCGCAGGACAGTAACACGGCTGATACCGTCCCTCTGGTTATAGAGTTCAAGCCGGATATGAGCTTCTATTGCATAAAAAATATCTCAGTTAAGCGCATTACACTCCAGGAGTATGAAAAAACCAAAGCGATGCAAATCCAAAGAGAAGATTATACTCAATCCGAGAGCCTGGCGGCGGTTTACTTTAATCCCGAAAACATATTAAAACGGATGAGCTTCAAGCCTGCCCCCGCCGGCAACGAGGGTGGGCCGGCCAGGGTCGGTGAAGAACCCGCGGATGCCAATACACCCACAGAATCGGAGGCAACATTGTGAGGACACCGCTCTCGAAACAAAACCACACATTGTTTCTGCTGACTGTGGGACTGCTGGCCTGGCTCTTCCCGGGCGCCGGACATCTACTGCTAAAGGAAAGAAAACGTGCGCTCATTATATTCACAACTATTGTCTTTACCTTCTGCGTAGGGTTATATATCGGCTCAATTGGAATTATTAACCCCGTCGGAGCAAAGTCGTGGTATGTGGCACAAATTATCAATTCCCCGATAGTGGCGGTTTTGGGATATTTGGCCACAACTGGAGACTATCCCGTCTTTGGCAGGCCGAACGAAATCGGACAGATATACACTACCATCGCAGGTTTGCTCAACCTTTTATGTATTGTAAACGCCGTTTATTTGGCTCATCTGCAAAAAACAGAAACTGCTGGAGACTGATATGTCGATAATGCCCGCTCTTGTAATGGCGACCTTTACAACGCCGGAAAAAATCAGCGCAAATCCGCAATCTATTCTGTGGCTGCTGCCATTAGTAGCGGCCATAGCCATCGTCTATAAAGCTACGAAGCTGCCCGAAATAAAATCCGCCAATTTCCTCAAGGAAGCTGTGCTTCTATCCGGTTCAATTGTTGTTTTTATGTTCATAACTGCATTGGTCCTGTGCGCCTTGGCCTGGCTGATTACAGAGTAACTGAGTGGATGAGTGGATGGGAAGATGAGTGAATGAGAGAATCAATGAGCACATTAACTCATATACCCGTCAACGCATATACTCATCCACTCATCAACGCTTTATTCGCCGTCCTCTACAGAGACCTTCTCCAGCACACCTAACTCGACAAGAGCATTGAAGGCGGCTTTTTGCTCCGCTTCTTTTTTGTTTGTACCCCAGGCGCTTGGGAAATGACTGTCCGCGATAACCACTTCCAGCTCAAAGCACTTATTATGGTCGGGGCCTTTTTCATCAAGCAGCACATAGACGGGCGTAACATTAGACTGCTCCTGGGAGTACTGTTGCAGTAACGACTTGAAGTTGCCCTGAGCTTGTTCTGCATCGGCTTGCTCAATTAACGAACTAAAAATTCTCAGGATAAAACTCTGGGCCGTGTCAAATCCTCCATCAATATAAATTGCGGCGATAATGGTTTCCAGCACACCGGCGGCAAGAGAGCCTGACAAAGCCCGGCTGGAAACCATGCCCTTACCGACTTTTAAAAATTTTTGCAGCCCCAGCCGCCTCGAAATCCGGGCGCACGTCCCCCGAGAGACAAGCATACTCTTAATCTTCGTTAAGTCACCCTCGAGATAACCTGAAAACCTCTCGAAGAGTGTTTGGCAGATAACCACTGCTAAAACTGCATCTCCGAGAAACTCCAGCCTTTCGTTACTTAAAAGACGATTATCCACTGCAGAGGAATGAGTAAATGCTTTGGCCAAAAGATTCTTGTCGGAAAATTCGTAACCTATCGTCTGCTCGATTTGCTGCAGAGTTTCTTTATCCATTTTAATTACGTCCTGCTTCTATCGGAACCCTGCGAGCAGATTACGAACACCGCTATAAACAGCGATCTTCGTAGCCGGCTCAACAGAAAAAATCCATCTGGTAGATGGTAAATAATAAATAGTAAATAGTAAATAGTAAATTTCACCACTGACACGGTTAATGGGTAAGTGGTTAATTGGATACTCACCACTCACTACTCACCACTCACTAATGGCTTACTTGCTAACTTCCATCTGCAAACTTGCCAGGGCCACAAACTTATCGTCGGCAAACTCAAAAATCCCGTCGAGACCGGTTACCGTAAAGATACCTTTGGTTGCCGCCGCAACGTTGCAGAAAACAAGCTGATGACCGCAATCGGCTAACAGCTTGCGCAGCTTCAGCATCTTCGAGAGGCTGGAGGAAGTTACAATATCCACGCTGGAAAAGTCTATTACCGCGTCACAGTTACCTCTGTCACGCACCATCTCCGTAACCGTTTTGATCTCATCTCCCATCTCCGGCTCCTGGGGCAAGTCCACGAGAATAATATCTTCAGACCAATCTTGAATCCCCATCTTAATCTCCTTTTTTCAAAGAAACTTTATTTGCTTTACAGCGCTGGTTTGGCGTTGTCGAAGCTGGTATCGAAACTGGAAACCAGGGGCTGGAAACCCGATAAAAAACAAGCTTCGAGTTTCCACAACAAGCATCGATACGAGCATCGACAACCTTAAACGAAACTTTCATAAGTTTTATCGGCATAAGGTTCAGCCGGGTTAAGAAAGAAAAACAAAAGAAACTTTTTTACTCAAACTGACCGGTTTTTTCTGTCATGCTGAGCAAAGGGAAGCATCTGGCCTACAAATGAGACTACTCCCGATAAATCGGGACCTGTGAAGGAAGAGATTCTTCACCCTTCGGCTACGCTCAGGGCAAGCTTCTTTCGTTCAGAATGACAAACCATCGGCCTATAAAAACTAATGTTTCTGTATTCTCAGGGGAATCAACGATAAAAACCG
>JBDRTM010000400.1:0-2649 GCA_043824065.1 Planctomycetota bacterium
ACGATGGCCATGAACATTTTAGGCACTTTAGGCACTCCAAACTTTAGTTCACTTCTTCTACTCACCACTCACTACTCACCTCATTCGTGTTCTCCAACAACTGGCCCAAAGTCAGTATCACTGTGGCAATTATGTCATCAACACTCGCTCCTCTTGAGAGGTCCGTTATGGGTTTTGCAAATCCCTGCAGGAAGGGGCCGATGGCCTGGGCGTCAGCCATATATTGTGTGAGCTTGTAAGCGATATTTCCTGAGTTGAGGTCGGGAAAGATGATGACATTGGCCTTTCCTGCAACGGCACTTTCATCCTTAACTTTTTTGGCGGCAACTCTTGGAACAATAGCGGCGTCTGCTTGAAATTCGCCGTCGATAGCCAAACCGGGCTGCCGTGTGCGAGCTATTTTGAGAGCTTCCCTGACTTTGTCCACAATTGGGCCGGAAGCACTTCCCTTGGTGGAGAATGACAACAGAGCTACGCGAGGTTCCTGGCCTAAGAGTTTCCTTGCGCTTACAGCAGAAGCCAAAGCTATGTCCGCCAGTTGCTCGGCCGTTGGGTCAATGTTAACGGCGCAGTCGGCGAAAATGAAGGATTTGTCCTTTTCTCCGAGGAAGCTGGGAATAACCATAAGAAAATAGCTGGAAGGAGTTTTGATTCCCGGGGCCAAACCTACGGTCAAGACGCCAGCCTGAATAAGGATTGTGGTTGCACTGGCAGCGCCGCCAACGGCGGCATCGGCATCGCCGCAAGCCACCATCATTCCTGCATAGAACAACGGCTTGACGACTATATGTTTTGCTACGGCTGGAGAAATGCCCTCTCTTTGGAGGCTGTATTTTTCAGCATAAGAATCGAGCTTATCGCTCTGCTTGGGATTTATGGTTTTAATGTCATCGAGATTAACGCCGGCTTTCTCAATCGCCGCTTCGATTTGGGCGGGTTTTCCGAGCACAATCGGCTGAGCAATAGCCTGGTCTTTAAGTCTGCGGGCAGCCTGAATTATCCGCTCGTCTCTGCCCTCCGGCAGAACAACTGATAGATTTTTCCCCCTTACTTTCTCCTTAAAACTGCTTATAATATCCATCCTCGCTACTTCCTTGTTTTGTACAAACTAACATCCTGTTGTTATAGTTTAGGGCCTATCCGAATAATCCTTCATCTTTTGTCATTCCTTCGACAAGCTCAGGAGGGACTCTGAGGCGAAGCCGAAGAATCTGGCCAACGAAGAAGAGATTCTTCACTTCGCTGCGCTCCGTTCAGAATGACAGGCGAGCCCCGCCCCTGCGGCAGGGGCTGGGCGAGAGCGAATAGTTATTCGGATAGGCTCTTAATCTTAAATTAACTGTGAGCTTATATAAATGCAAGAA
This sequence comes from Planctomycetota bacterium, assembly GCA_043824065.1. Taxonomy (GTDB): domain Bacteria; phylum Planctomycetota; class Phycisphaerae; order Sedimentisphaerales; family Anaerobacaceae; genus NIOZ-UU13. Next base: position 1,365 of record JBDRTM010000400.1, read on the forward strand.
GAAACTGACACAGCTTACCTGCCTTAGGACTTGTAAATAAATTATCTTCCATTTTTGGCTGGCTGCGGCTTCGGCTGGCGGTGTCAGCAAAACTCGGACTACCAACCAGTAGGCCTGGGTTTTGCTTCCTTGCCAGCCTTGTCCTCGCTGGAGCCAAAACGAAACCTAATTTCTTTACCAGTCCTTAGTGTTCGCTGTTTGCAGGCAGATGAAGTGTGGCGGTAACCGGGAAGTGGTCGGAAGGGTAGCGCCCATCGATGTTGTCATACAGGATTTCTGCCTCGAGCACTTTCACCTTCGACGGTGTGAAAACATAATCGATTTTATTGCCTTTTCGGGTTCCCCGGAATCCGTGGGCGGTTCTAACATCTTTAGCATCGGGATGCAGCACACGAAACGTATCGACCATTGGAACAGGATTGTTAGATTCGCGTCCATCTGACCCGCTGAGTGCGACCTTGCCTTTCAGATACATCACAACCGGATTGTTTTCGCCGGTGTTGAAATCACCTGTTACGACAAACGGATCTTTGTGCTTTCTACGGTGAACACGTTGGGCCAACAGGACGGCACTTTTTTCGCGGGACGGCTGGGAAACATGGTCCAGATGAAGATTAAAGACATAAAAAGCTCTGCCTGATTTCTTTTCAGTAAATCTTGCCCAGGTGCAGATGCGAACACAGGCATTGCCCCAATGATTTGAGCCGGGGACTTCCGGAGTATCGGAAAACCAAAATGTCCCTGATTCATCTACGTCAAAAAGGTCGAGGCGATAGAGGAGTGCAGAGTATTCACCATCGGTTTTACCGTCTTCACGGGCAACGCCTATCTGGCCGTATTTGGTAATTGCCCCGCGGATTTCGGCAATCTGAAAATCCAGCGCCTCCTGCAAACCCACAATATCGGGACGATGATTACGGAAGACGTCAAAAACCATTTCCCGGCGGTTTTTCCAGTGATTTTCGCCATCATTAGCGGAGCCATAGCGGATATTGAAACTCATCACGCGCAACTCCAGACCGTCCGCTCCTGTCCGGTTTAAATCGGCACCTGCGAGGTCCTGAGGGGAACATAAATTGAAAAGCACCCATAAACCTAAAAAAACAGCTAATGGTATAAATACTTTAGTCACAATGGAAATTTTTCTGTAATACATAGCTTACTCCTCAACTTGTAAATTTGGTTTTAAAATTCCTGAGCCTGTTTGGCTATTTCCTGTTGCGGAAACAGTACGCCTGTTAGTCCTAGCTCAGGACAGGTTTCGCAGGGGTGACATCGTCGAGTT
>JBDRTM010000401.1:0-4121 GCA_043824065.1 Planctomycetota bacterium
AAGATGACATTTCAGTTTGCATGTCGTAAGCCACCGAGTGGCAAGGACTTAGAGCCAGCCGGCCTCGTAGCGCAGCGCAGACCCCGCACCAATTGAGCTTAGCTCACGACTAATTGGTGCTGGGCCAATAACAATTACCAATGAACCATGAACCATGAACTATGAACCATTTACAAGCATCGATAATCCAACTTTAGCTCACTTTAGGCACTTTAGGCACTTTAGCTCACTCTTCACTCCCTCCGCCCTCTACATCTGTCGAGGACCCTCTACAAATCAGCTACTTTTTATGCAAAACAAACCCAATTTCCAAAAAAGTCAAATGAACGCAAGTATTTCTTTACAAATGGCTTATGAAAATAAATCCAATTGGACACTTGGTCAAAACAAACCCAATTCAAACCCAATCAAACCCAATCTCCGAAAAGCCCAAATGAATGTAAACTCACTTATAACAAAGGATTACAGAAAAAAAGAAGATTTCGCAGTCCGAATAAACAAACCCAATTCAAACCCAATTTCCGTAAAGCCCAAAATGAGCGCAAACTTATATGTTATAGAGGATTATGAAAATGAAACCGCCTTCCGGCCCAAAAAAACAAACCCAATCAAAGCCTGTCCTGAGCGAAGCCTGCCCTGAGCATGGCCGAATGGGTCGAATGGGCCAATTTCCGAAAGGCCAAAATGAACTTAAAATCGCTTGCCAAAAAATCTGGCCACACCCCTTGCAGCTTAGAAATTGCAAGAACATTGGATTTAAGGTATAATAACTTATAGAGTCAAACAAGGCTAAAACAGCGTAAAATTGTAAATTGGCTGAATAATAGGTCCGTTTTGCGTATCCTGTAGGTTGAGTAAATAGTGATTTTTCGATAGAAGCGACAGATGAACATTATGGACAAACCAAGAGGGTTTACATTAATCGAACTTTTAGTCGTTATTGCCATCATTGCTCTTTTGATGGGGATTCTCTTGCCATCGCTTCAAAAGGCCAGACAACAGGCAAAGATGGTCTCGTGCGGCAGCAATATGCGCCAATTGATTTTTGGCCTGGTGACCTATGCGGAGGACAATGATTCACGATTGCCCCCTCACCCTTCTACGATTCAAGCTCCCGTGAACTACCATCGGCCCTTCGAGCTGAACTGGAATCGCAACAACGTGGGTCCCGTGGCTGATGTTGACAGCACGGATTACCACCGCGCCGGCAGGTATTTGTCTTCTTATCTGAAGGACGTTCGTGTTTTCAACTGCACGCTCTCGGCGATCAGAGACAACACGCCCTGGCCTCCGGTGAACTCCGGACGGCCCGCGCAGGGAACCTATGGCCAATTCTATTCGACCGGTTCCTTCGCCCCCCTGCATTCAACCTACACCTTGTTGTGGAGCTATCAAGGGTATAATCACAAGACGTCAGGGAATGTGGATAAGGCCCAGGCCCATTTCGAGGGCGCCAACCGACTCGATTCCAAGACAAAACTGGTCGTGCAGGATGCACTTTTCTATCTCACCAACAACACTAATTTGCTTTGGCCGAACCCCCAGCAGACCTGGTGCTCATCTCACCCTTTCAAGAATGGTGTAAGAACCCGTCCGTACTGGGTTTTCAAGGATCCCACTATGCAGAGACAGCCTAAGATTCGACTCAATGCCGGATATCTTGATGGGCGTGTGGCCTCTTTCAGTGCTTGGGACGCCAAGGGGGTGAAGAACTATGGCGCTCAGGCGTTTATTACACCAAAATATCGTTAGAAGAGACGTTACAATCCTGACATGGATTTTTCGGTAAACTTGATGATCTCGTTCATCATCAGGACTGACTGATACGGAAAACGGCCGACAGCAGTTTCCGCCGAAAGCATAACGAAGTCGGTACCATCGATGATTGCATTGGCGACGTCAGTAACCTCGGCACGCGTCGGTATGCTGTGCTCGGTCATATGTTCCAGCATCTGTGTGGCTGTAATGACGAACTTTCCCGCGGCATTAGACTTTCTTATTATACGCTTTTGGATTATGGGGACTTCATGGATTGGGATGGCAACACCCATATCGCCGCGAGCTATCATTATTCCATCCGCGGCCTCAATTATTCCGTCTATGTTTTCTATCGCTTGTCTATTCTCTATTTTTGCCACGAGCCGACAGTTGGGTAGTCTCGGCTTTATCAGTGCAGCGGCTTGCCGAATATCGTTTTCATCCCGTACAAACGATAAAGCGATGTAGTCCACCCTGTGTTTTATGCCGAACTCGATGTCTCTTTTATCTTTCTCGGTTATCCTTTCAAATCCAAGGTCCACATCAGGAATATTTATGCCCTTTCTTTCCTTAAGGACACCTCCTTCGACAACGACTGCTTTTAAGCTATTGACGGAGGTGCTCTTTATGCGCAGGACCAGGTTCCCATCATCAATATAGATAAGCTGTTTTGGCTTTAACCGGTCCAAATCACCTTTGTAGTCAAAAGGTATTGTTCGCGGCCCGCATGCTTCGGGGTCGTTGGTCAGCCACACTACTGTGCGGTTCTTTAAGAATCTCGTTTTGGCACCTTTGAACCGCCCGATTCTGATTCGCAAGCCCTCCAGGTCCTGCATTATCCGGATGTGTCGTCTGTACTTTCTGTTTAGCCGGCGGACAAGCTCTATAGAGTCGAGATGCTGTTTATAGCTGCCGTGTGAAAAATTCAGCCTGACTACATCCAGGCCGGCTGTGAACATTTTCCGCAGGACAGTGTAGCTGCTGCTGGCAGGCCCTAACGTGGCGATGATTTTTGTTCTTGGCATTCTATCAATTTCCGACTCGACTGAGCTCGCCGAAGTCTATCCCTATGAGTTATAGGAAGATGGAAAACTCAGAACCACCTCAGTTGCTGGACAGGATGTGCTTTTGCAGGCTCTACTTACCCAATGGGATTCCGCGCAGCACCAACCGGTCAAAACGATAAGGTGATTCCCCAGCCGCCCACGCCATACCACGGAGTAACAGAATGCGGCAATATGGGTCATCAAACGTCCAGGTATAATGCCCAAGTATGCAGCTAAAAACACGTCCTTTGCCGCATTCATAAGCATAGAACATCGGTTCCGGCTTAGTCCGCTGGGCCGCCGAAGGCGGTTGTGATCCTACCCGGCGTTGCCGGGCTTCGCTGATTGTCTCATTGGAGGTCGCCAATACCGTGACTTTGCTGAGGTCCCCCTTCAAAGGCCAATAGGCCTCGTCCAGGAAATGAATTGTCTCGGGCAGACCTAAACAGATAGGGTGCTCCGGGGCAGCAATCTTCAAATTCATCGGGCCGTGGCGCCAGCGGGTATAATCATATTCCCACGCTAACCCTATGAGCTTTGCCAATTGACCTACGATATCCTTACCCTTGGGAATGATCACAGCCGGGTGCAGGATGACAAAACCTCCACCTCGTGACAAGAACTCTTCCAGGTCCTCGAGTTTCTGTTCGTCCCACTGGACGTAGCAGAACGCGGCAATCAAGTTGGCCTTCTTGAATTGCTCTTTGCTCGGCCATCCGTTGGCCGTTGAGACTTGCACTTTCGGTGCACCGGCCAGAGTCCTTTTTTGTTTGGCCTTCGGGGCCGGACCATAGAGGTTAACCTGTTTCTCTTGCCCGGCCTTCTTGCCCCCGAGCAAAACTGCCCATCGCTTCTGCCATAAGGGATAATCGTGCTCGTTTGGGCCGTGGTCCTTCTTGAACGCAACAAGAACAACGTTAAGCTCGCGAAGATTCCGTCTTGCCGGCGGCTTTGGAGCTCTGGCAAGGACCGCTTCGACTTCGCTGCGGCTTCGCGGTTTTGGCGCCTCAGCCGCCCATAAATCAGAGGCAACCTGCAAGCTAATAGCCGCTACAATCAATACATAGTTAGCTGTTTTGCTTCTCATGATTTTTCCCTTTCACTTCACAACATCTATAGCAAATGACAAGTGCTGCTCAGCACGTGCATTGCCTTGTTGTCACTTACAAAACGATGATTACAAATCTCGCTATATTTTGCTACAATCAGACCAAATAGCAAGCCAAATATGTGGGATAACCTACAACGGGTGTGGCCGGATTTTCCGGCAAGCGATTTTAAGTTCATTTTGGCCTTTCGGAAATTGGGTTTGTTTTG
>JBDRTM010000402.1:0-3436 GCA_043824065.1 Planctomycetota bacterium
CTAATTCAATAACTCACTCAATTTTTCTGCTTACTCTTCAACATTAAAACTCAAGCCATTATATTTGAGAATTTTGTCTTTAATATCGATTCCTGTATGAAGTTTTATTAACTTTGCAAATTGAGAGGTGGCATTGTTCTCAACTATTATAGTTCTCTGAGCTTTTTGAAGATAATTGCCCGTCTCACTCGGCAATGGATATACTTGTTTGAAATGCAGGAAAGCTATATTATCTCTGTCGAGCTTTTGTACAGCCTCCCTTACGATATCGTAAGTCGAGCCCCAGCACACTACCAGGTTTTTATAATCCTCAGGGCCTAACAGTTCGGGCGGGATTGTTTCATTCTTCAAAAGTTCATACTTTCTCAGTCTTTTGTCAACCATCTTGGTTCTTAAATCAAGGTCTTCCGTAATGTGTCCGGCCTCATCGTGCTCGTCGCTATCGGCCACAACCAAGCCTTCCCCGAATCCTGGTATTCCCCGGGGAGAAATACCATTCGCCGTCAACTTATACCTTTTGTAATCGACGCCGGTTTTAATTATGTGTTTTTCGATATTTATGTCTGACAAATCAAGACAAGCTGTATTGTAGTAAGAATCCACAAAATATTGGTCGGTAAGTATGAAAACCGATACCTGATACCTATCAGCTAAATTAAATGCTTTCTGAGTCAGGTAAAAAGCATCTTCAATCTTTCCGGGCGTAAGCACTATTCTGGGAAATTCGCCGTGCCCTGAATAAAGGGCAAGTTCGAGGTCAGCTTGTTCGGTCCTGGTGGGCAATCCTGTTGCCGGGCCGGGCCTTTGGGCAAGATGAATCACAATTGGACTCTCAAGCATACCAGCCAGGCTCAGACCTTCTGTCATAAGCGCAAAGCCTCCGCCTGATGTTGTAACCATCGCTCTTGCACCGGCATACCAGGCCCCAATAGCCATATTCATTGCGGCGATTTCATCCTCAGCCTGCTCAGCTATTATGCCGAAATCTTTCGCCTGCCTGGCAAGAAATACTAACACGCTGGTTGATGGAGACATAGGATAGGAAGATATAAAATTACAGCCCCCGGCTACAGCACCAAGGGCTACAGCTTCGCTGCCGCTTAAAAGAATTTGGTCTTTAACATAAACATCGTTGCGAATGTTAATTTTGATTTCGGAGGAATTGACTAAACCGGCGCCAAGATTGAAACCTTCCTTTGCTGCGGCAAGATTTTTTTGTACAACATCATCAGTTTTTGCAGAAAAAAACTGTTTCACGTACTTGCTAACTGTTTGTAGCTCAATTCCAAACAGACCGGCGATTGTCCCTGCGGCAACTACATTGGAATAAAGCTTGTTGCCAATCTCAGAAGCTGTTTTAGTAAACGGTACATCAATAAACTTGTGCCTGGTTTGGTCAAAATCGTCCCCGATGCTCTCTTTTTCCGCCAGGATAATTGTCTGAGGAGAAATTCTTTCTTCAACATGTTGGATGGCACCTTGGTTAAGAGGAATAAGAATATCAATCCGGCTTACAGAAGCGCGGACAGACCCTGAAGATATCCGTACCTCAGTAGAGTTTGTTCCGCCTCGGATACGTGACATATATTCTTTTGTTGCGAAAACGTTATAACCGGCAAGTTTGAAAAGTCTCGTTAAGAGATGCTCGACAGTCTGGATACCTTGGCCGGCCTGGCCACATAAAACAATGGAGAGGTCGGCCTTCTTCTGAAACGACAAATTGTTATCCATGAGTTTATACACCTTTCTATGTAAAAATCACCACTGAAATCAAAGTTCCCAGCACCACGGCTTTTTTTCTAATTGCGTTTCTCTTCTTAAACTTCCCCTTTCCAAATAGGCAATTTTCAATACTCTTCAAGGTGATAAAACTCAGCATTCTCAAGCCACTGCTCCGGCTTGGATACAAACTCAATTATATTATCCAATAAGAAATAATGGCTCTTTTCTTCATCAGCCAATTTCAGGAAAATCTCTTTCTGATATTCTTCTGTCACCTCGTTGGCTTTTTCCAGGTAGAAGTCCCGGCTCTTTTTCTCGATATCCTGGGCTTGTCTGTAAAGCTCGGTTTGCTTGATATCAAAATCAAAACTTTCGCCGGATTCTTTGATTTGGACAAAGACACTCTTCGCATCGGTCAAAATCTTGGTCTCAGCAATCTGTGGCTTTTCGGTTTTCATTTTCTCTACGGCGTTGTAGTGTTTGACCTCTTCATCGGCCAGCATTGTCAAAATAGTTCTCATACCTTTATTAGCAGTCTGATGCACTAACTGACGATAATAATCTTCGCCGTCCTTTTCCATCTGCATTGCATATTCAAATATGTTTATCATTACAACTTTAATAAAGAGAAAATCATTACAAGTTCTTTAGTCGTTTTTCTCTGTCGTAATCTTTGAGCGCCGCAATCAGTTCGTTCATATCGCCGCCCATTATCTTGTCTAAGCTGTAAAGCGATAAGTTAATTCTATGGTCGGTTACACGATTTTGAGGGTAATTATATGTTCTGACTTTTTGAGACCTGTCGCCTGAGCCAATCATCGTTTTGCGTTGCGAGTCGCGCTCGGCCCTTTTTTTACTCTGGTGATATTCGTAAACCCGGCTTCTCAGCAGCCGCCAGGCTTTGGCACGGTTTTTGTGCTGGCTTTGCTCTTCCTGCATACTGACGGTAATCCCGGTTGGGATATGATCGAGCTTGATGGCACTGCTGATTTTGTTGACGTTTTGTCCACCCGGCCCGCTTGACCTGCTGACGTGCTCGACGACATCATCAGGGGCTATCTGGATATCGAGCTCTTCCGGCTCAGGCAGTACCGCAACTGTTGCTGCTGATGTGTGGATTCTGCCCTGCGATTCGGTCTCCGGAACACGCTGGACGCGGTGGCCGCCGCCCTCATAGCCTAATTCAGACCAGACCCCGGGGCCCTTGATATTGAATATGACCTCACGAAATCCGTTTTTTTCTGATACGCTAAAGCCAAGCTGTTCAACTTTCCACCTGCGATTTTCAGTGTATCTGACATACATATTGTACAAATCGCGGGCGAACAGGGCCGCCTCTTCACCGCCGGTACCTGCTCGGATTTCCATTATGACCGAGTCGACGCCCATATCGTCGGCCATTACTAAAGTGTTTGTAATTTCCTTGAGCAGGATGTTCTTTTGGCCTTCAAGCTGTTGGAGCTCTTCTTTTGCCAGCGCCCTGAAGTCTTCCTCGGCGGTACTGTCGGCTAATATCTGCTCGGCCTCTTCAATGCCGGCTGCTGCCTTTTTGTACCTGCGATATTTTGTAACTATTGCTTTGAGTTTGCCCTGCTCTTTGGATAGTGCTATCAGCTTAGTTGGGTTGCAGGCAATCGCAGGCTCGGCAATCTGCTTTTCGATTTCGCTGTAGCGTGCCTCGATTTCGTCGAGTTTTGCCAATAGACTATCTTTC
>JBDRTM010000403.1:0-3010 GCA_043824065.1 Planctomycetota bacterium
CTTACGGCTACCGGGACGACGAATATCTCAAACTCAGAATCTTCAATCTGCACAGATCAACCTACGCATTAACCGGATGAACCATATTTAGTTAATTCAATCCGACACGGCAAGCCGAGCAGCTACAAGCGTGGTGGGCTCATCAAATCAAAGAACCGCGTGAGCACACAAGCCCCCTTATCAACAAGAACACAAAGTGATTGACGCCGGGTACACTCATCACCTGCCCCAAACAACTCACTTGTAGGCCCGGCGGAACAAAAATCGATAAGCACAAAAAGTTAGGGCTATGGATGAGTTGGTGTATAACCTAATTTCCCCCAACACCCCTTCTGCATCCTGTACAGGTCCCGGTAACCCGTGGGCGTTTCGGGTGTCCAGTTGCCCTGGTGGCTGCGCTCGACGAGTCTGGCACGCTTTATCGTGTCGATGCCTTTCCACTTCCAATGCTCACTGTGTCCGTCCGCAAAAGACAGTGTTGTGCCGTCGCCGTGTCGGACGGGGGCGTCATCCCACCACGCCTCAGTTGTATAATTAACAGCGAAAGCATCCGGCGTCATCCAGCCCTCGTCAATAAAAACGAGTCTGTAAGCAGGTGCCGGGTTATGAATTTCGGTCCTTTTCTTGATGTGTGCGCCACGTACTCCTTGAACTTCCGTATGAGCAACAGAATTCATTGAGAACATTATAGCGTATGTCAGCGCCTCCCCGGGCCGCCCCGTCGGGCACCTGTACATTTTGACATCCTTAACAAAAGGCCACAAAGCGCCGTCCCTGATTGCGTCCTGCTGTTCGTCCCACCCGGTTGCAAGCCGATCGACCCAGGCCACCTCATTTGCGTGTTTGCCCCAGCCCGTGGTGGCATTGCTATAGCCTATCGCGCCGTTGACGAGGACATCATCGTTTTCATCGGCGTACATAATCCACGACATCGTCAACTGCTTCATATTACTAAGGCAAACCGCACGCTTGCCCTGTTCTCTGACACGGTGCAGTGCCGGCAGCAATATCGCCATCAGCACTGCGATGATAGCGATTACCACCAAAAGCTCTATTAATGTAAACCCTTTTCTTTTACCCATATCAATTCTCCTACTCTTTTGAAGAAGCTCTTTCCAAACCGAGAATTTTCATCGGACATGATGAGTCTCCTCGGTGTGCGTCTCTGCCATTATTATAATACACTCAGTCGCAGAAATGCAAGCTATTTTCGATAATTTAATCCGACACCAAACAAGATAGAAACCGATCGCGAAAAACGGTCCAGGAGGCGCTATTTTACAGTTTCTGTGGCGAATTGAGAGGTATCAAGGAACGGCAATCAATCGACACGCTTTCTTTCGATAAAGTGCTCTAACAACCACTGGAGATCTTCATTGCCGGGTGAAGATGTCGTTATTCCGGAATGAGAAGAAGGGTCCTCGGCATTTCTCCTAATGAACTGGAGGGTCCGCTTATCCATCCATCTGCGCCTGTCCGCATGGCCGTCGGCAAAACCAAACGTGCTGGACTTGTTATGGTAGGAGGCCAGAGGGTCGTAGAAGGTCCAGCTACCCGGGTTGGATAAGGATAAGTAGTTCGTACCGCCGCCAAAAGGCAAATGCCATCCCCCTTCGTTTTCCCCGTAGCGGCTGCCGTTATGTTCCTCTTCGACAAAGACATAATATTGCGGCGCTTCTTTAACTTCCTGCATTTTTCTATAGTAATGGTACCCGCCGCGGGGACTGAGATCCTTAGCGCGAAGCGCGCCGAAGGCATAGGAGATGGAATAGCTGCGAAAACAATCACGCGGAGGCCGCCTTGTGCTTTTGCGATTGTCACCAGGACAATGATAGACGTCCACATCCTTAACGTACTGCCACATCGTCCCCTGCTGGAGCCCTCGATAGCGGTCCTCATTCGTGATGGTCTCTGGTGCCGGATTATAGGACAGATTGTTTCCAGCAAAATCCTTGGGCCGGTGAGCCCACGGACTATCGTCATCCGCATGGTCATAGCAGGCCCCATTGGACATCAGCACGCCGTCGTTATCGTCCGCATACATTATCCATCCTGCGAGCAGATTTCTGTGGTTACTCAAACAGACCGCTCCCGTGGCAAGCTTCTTGGCTACCTGGAGCGCCGGCAACAATATGGCCATCAATAACGCAATAATGGCGATCACCACCAAAAGCTCGATAAGTGTGAATCCTCTTCTTTCATCCATATCGCACCTATAGTTTCTTTAAGCGCAGATTTACCAACCTCAAGGAAACAATACACTTTTTGAGCCCAAACATCAAGGAAAATTTCTACACTTTCACCAAAAACGTATGAATTTCAACAGCGACCGCACCTAAGCCGAGCGGGGAGAGGCTCGTTAGATTCGAAGTTTATCGGGGGAGCCAGGCAGTTAGATTTAGTCCGCCTTTACATAACTTTATTGCTTTTCGAAGCTCTCGCTGACATAGATATTTGTCGTGATTACAGGGCCCGCCTGTATCAAACCCCTCCAGCACTGGTAAAGCGCGCTTGTCACCGATTTGGCCAAGGGCCCAGACTGCATGATTCCTGTCCCTGAGACTATGGCTTTCAGAGTTCACGTACGCTGTCAATGCCTCGATCATATCCCCTGTGTATTCTTGTGTCGCTTCGGCGCAAATCGCTTTGACGCTCGACCTGATATCCCAACAGACTATTCCATATATGATAAGAAGAAAGACCAAACAAGATAATATCCCGTAAACGAAGACTCTCTTGGCGATGGTAAACCGCCTGCAATTCTTCGATTCAGGACGTTTTTCCATTGCTTACCTCCATTTCAAAAATATGACCTTATCCTCTGTTCACGCCGAAAAAAATGCGATTCTTCAGCCTTCTGCTTCTGGGCAGCTAAGTAGTTACTGTTGCGGAAACAGTACGCCTGTTAGAAGCCTATGTATCCATATTTGTCATTCCCGCGGAAGCGGGAATCCAGCTTTTTCGCTCTGGACCCCTGCTCCCCGCTTTCGCGGGGACAAGTTTACCCCTG
>JBDRTM010000404.1:0-2295 GCA_043824065.1 Planctomycetota bacterium
CGCAGATGCGATAATAGGAAAAGGAAAGCGGGAGCTTGAAGGTTTTCTTTTGTCCCGCTTTGCCTCTGCGAGAAAGGCAGAGGCCCCAATTCACTAAAAAAGGAGGGAGAACAATGAAAAAGTTATTGCAAGTCTTAAGTATCTTGGTTGTGATCAGTAGTGTGTTTTACGTGGCGGATGCGAACGCAAAAAAATGGACCATGAAGATCGCGCACACAAATCCTGGCGACCCTTACGTAAACGAGCATCATGCTCTTGCAACGGTGTTCAAATCAATACTTGAAGCAAAATCAGGAGGTGCGGTGAAAGTTGAAATCTATCCTGCCGCCCAGCTCGGAGGCAATAGGGAATTAATGGAGGCTATGCAAATGGGTTCTATCCAAGGATACATTGCCTCATCAGCTTGGCTTGCTCCATTTACACCCTTACTACAAACCTTTAGAATACCATTTCTCTTTTCATCTGAGCTTGTTGCGTATACAGTCATAGATGGCGCATTTGGTGATGACATATTCGAGGAGGTTCGAAAGACTACTGGAATTAGAATTCTGGCTTGCGCAGACGACAGTGGCTTCACACATTTTACAAACAATGTTCGGCCTATTCGAGTCCCTGCAGATATGAAAGGACTCAAAATGCGAACCATGTCTAGCCCCATCATCATGAAAATGGTTGAGGCTTTGGGGGCTGCCGCCACCGTTATTCCCTGGCCGGAGCTATATACGTCTTTACAGACAGGAGTTGTTGATGGCCAAGATAATGGTATCAGCGCGATCATGTTTGGTAAGCTATTCGAGGTGCAAAAATATCTTATTCTTACAGGTCACTTTTACTCCCTAAACCCATTTTATGTGAATGATAAGTGGTTTAGCAGTTTACCGAGTGACCTTCAGAAGGTTGCCCAAGCTGCTGCCAAAACAGGGGTTATCGCAGCTCGAGGTCTAACTCGAATCCGAGATGCCACAGGAATAGAATTTCTGAAGGAAAAGGGTATGGATATCTATACCCCTACCCCTCAGGAACTTGCCCAATTTCGGAAAACATGTCAGTCTGTGGTGATTGAAGAGTTAAATAAAGTCGTTGGTAAAGACTGGGTGGAGAGACTCATCCAGGTGACAAAAGAATCTGAGAATAAATATTAATGACAAACCTCTTTGTGAACTGACACGAGCTTGGAACGTATAAGATAAGTTAAAAGCGATCTGCCTTAGAATACGTATTATGATTGACTTTGATGAAAAACGGCGAAACTTCAGAAGAAAAGATTTTTCACAGCGAAACGGTAGAAAACAGCACAAGAATGGTTCTGGAATTGACGTAGGATTTCCTTTAGCCCAGCGAACCACTCTAAGAGAAAGCGTTTATACAGAAATTTACAATCGCTTAATTGGTGGGGCCCTACCAACCAAAACAAGACTGAATGAGGTGCAAATAGCAAATCAAATGGGTATCAGTAGGGGCCCGGTTCGCGAGGCGATCCGACAACTAGAGCAGGACGGCCTTCTTACTTCATCACCGGGTAAAGGGACCTTTGTAAGGGGACTGTCACCAGATGACCTAAGCGATTGCTATGTGGTTCGCATGGCGCTTGAGTCATTGGCTGTAGGCTTGCTCATGAAGCGTGCAAAACCTAAGGATTTGGAGGAGTTAGATCAGTATATTCGAAATATGAGAGAACATCAGCCCAGCGATGGGGAGATGTCGAAATTAACTGTCAAATTTCATGCCAAAATCTGCGAGCTCTCCGCAAACAAGACGTTATTGAAGGCTTGGCAATCGATGGCTGATCAAATCAGAGCAATGGCGCTTTCAACACTCAGTCGCGTTTATACAGATTCATGCTACGTTGCAATGCGTCATCAAGATATTCTAGATACAATACGTTCTGGAAATGTTGAAATTGCACAGAAGACTATTCAAGAGCACATCTCGGAATCTGCTGCTAAGATAGTTGGCTATTTCCGAATCTCTCAAACACCATGACTCATTAGAAACACGCTGCTATTGCGTATCATGCCGAGTTGTTTTGTACGGATTTCCTCGGAAATCCGTACAGCTATTTATTTGGGTCTGTGCATAGGCGACGACCGAGTCACCCACAGACGCGCCCGCCCGCTATCTTTGGGCAGCGAGCGCTCTATGGATAACCCCTTTGGGTGAATTTCTAAGGAAAACATTCAGTTCCCTCTTTGAGAAACTCGGATTGCCCTCTGTGCCTATGATAGTGAGACTCTTCCCCCCCAATAGTTTCTTGTAGGGCGGGAAGTAGAAAAGTTGATGGAAAAGAAAGAAGTC
>JBDRTM010000405.1:0-11234 GCA_043824065.1 Planctomycetota bacterium
TAGTACTCTATGACAGTTGATTTTGTGAGTTGTCATTCCCGCGAAAGCGGGAATCCAGTTTGTTAATTGGCTGAATTCCGCATCAAACGGGAACAACCTCTATCAACAAATTAAAATGTCGTAAGGTACTAGTGCCGTTTCTAAAAAGTAAGTGTAACATTCTATAAGTACTGTCATTCCGACCGTAGGCACGGCTTCGCCGTGCCGAAGCGGAGGAATCTATTTCAACAGCTTCGCCGAAGGCGAATCAAAAAGTGAAACTTATTTATTGGAAATGGCAATAGTTTCTGTTGCGGGAACGGTATTTGTCATTCCCGCGAGAAGCCTGCCCTGAGCGAAACCGAATGGGCGGGAATCCAGCTTTTTCGCTCTGGACCCCTGCTCCCCGCTTTCGCGGGGACAAGTTTACCCCTGCGGAAGCAGGGGCAGGGGTGACATCGCCGGTTTTCGTTTTACGCAACTATCCAAACAGCTCTGTGAATTTCTCTTCGATGTCAGGGTGTTCGCACAGCGTCTGGCCAATCAGGACCGCTCTTACGCCCACGGACTTCAGCTTTTCGACGTCGGCCCGTGTTTTTATTCCGCTTTCGGCGACCAGCTCGTTTTTGTTATCGATAAGCTCCGCCAATCGGCTGGTCGTGTTCAAATCGACCTCCATCGTTGTCAGGTTGCGGTTGTTGATTCCGAGAACGCTGTAGCCTTTTTTAGGAAAGCCAATCAGGCTGCGCACGCCTAACAGCGTATCGGCCCGGTGAATTTCCAGAAGGACCGTTAGCGTCAGCTCGGCTGCGGCTATCATCATATCCATCAATTCGCCGGGCTTTAGGGCTTCCGCTATTAACAGTATCGCATCGGCACCGGCGGCGCGGGATTCATAGACCTGCCAGAGGTCGATAATAAAATCCTTTCGCAAAACAGGCAAATCCACCACCCTGCGTATCTGGTTTATATATTCGAGCCGGCCCTGAAAATATTTTTCATCGGTAAGAACGCTGATTGCATCGGCACCGCATTTCCTGTAGGTTTGCGCGATTGCCACGGGGTCGAAGTCCTCACGAATAATCCCTGCCGATGGCGAGGCCTTTTTGACCTCGGCGATAACGTTTATGCCCCGGCTGTTTGGTTTGGTGACGGCCTTGTAGAAGTTGCGGCACTTGGGCCCAGAGCGTATCTGCTCTTTGAGATTCTCGATACTTCTCTGTGATTGCCGGGATTGTACTTCAACTCTTTTGTCAGCGATTATTTTATCTAATATATTCGCCAATGTGATTATCCTGCGACTTTAACATAGCCCATACGAAGCTCGTTGAGGGTATTAGTCAGAACTGTTTCTTCCTCTTTAGTCAAATTGCCTTTGGTTTTTTCTTCAAGGGTCTCGAGCATATCAATATTGTATTTTGCCAGCTCCAAATCCGGCTCTCTTTTTTCCTGTCCCTTTACCTGCAGCAGGCCCAGAGCGAATAATGCCTGCGTGGTAAGCATGCTTATCAATGCAGCGAAATTACCCTGTGGTAAAGGGCCGCGGGCCTGCTTTTCTTCCTGCGTCTTCTTCTTTTCGGTCTCTTCTTGTGCGGCTAATATTTCCTTCTCTCTTTGCGCCTCAGCCTTCCAATCCTCATCGACTATGATTTTTTTCTCTTTTTTCTTTTCCTCTTCAGCCATAATTAGAACCCTTTGAATGTCTTGTTATCTGCGATATTTTTTCATACTCCTATCGACCTCGCGTTTTTGGTCGCGTTCGGTTATTGCTTTTCTTTTGTCGTATTGTCTTTTGCCTCTGGCTAAGGCCAATTCTATTTTTGCCAGGCCCCTGTCGTTGAAATAAATTCGCAGCGGCACCAGGGTAAAGCCGCGCTGTTCGAGCTTCGTTCTTATTTTGTGGATTTCGGCCTTGTGCAGCAGCAGTTTTCTTTTTCTGGTCGGCTCGTGCTGCCAGGCCCCGGCCTGCTGGTATGGGGAGATGGTTGCACCGACCAGCCAGCACTCTTGGTCTTCGACCCTCGCGTAGGAACCGTTCAGGTCAGCGGCGCCGGCCCGCAGCGATTTGACCTCGGCGCCCAACAGTTTAAGGCCGGCCTCGAACTTCTCGATGAGCTCGAAGTTTCTGTAAGCCTTTTTATTGACCGACACCTGACCCTGTTTGTTCTTGTACTTGCCCGATTTTGCTGCCATTTGCATTATGATAGCGACAGAATGGGGATTTTGCAAGAATCGTGTACCTATATCAGAAATCAGAGGCCGCAAGACAGTTTAGCCCCCACACCTGTGGTGGGGGCAAGTCAGTGTCAAAGTCAGTGTCATTCAGTGTACAGTGTAATAAAAAAACGGCCTTATGCGATTGTGCATAAGGCCGCCTGTAAACAACCGAAGCAAGAATAATCTTTACGCTATCCGGCTATCAACCAATACGGTGTTCTATGAACAGCCGTGTTGAGACGCCGTATTAAAAATCGCGCACGACTACTCCATCTTTGCCTACCATGTACTTCTCTGAGCCGTTGACCTTCAGGTTATAGACCTTGCCGACGAATGGCATTGTCCTGGTTACAACGCTCTTGATAGCAACTGTGCCGTTTAGCGATTTCAGGTTCATGCCGCTTTCCAGATTCTGGGCAGCTACCCATTGTCCGGAATCAAGCATGAAGCAGTGTGCATCCACGACGCTGATGCTATTTCCGTTTTCGAGCGTTATGTCGCGGCATTCGAAGCTTCCCTCGTGCTCTTCGAGCTTCTCTAAGCTCGTTGCTGCAAGACAGTTGATTGACTGGCCTGCCACAGCCTTCGAGATTTCCACGAGTGCCCCATTTACCCATCCGGGTGTATCAGCAAGGAAGCATCCCCTGCCCTTTGGTGGGGCTACCGCTGTACCGCCTACGCCATCGTGTACCAGCAGTGAATCCAATCTATCGCCGGGCTCACTGGCTCCAGGTATAGGCAAGCCGCCACGCCGAATATCTCCACCATCCCAGTAGGTGTAAATATTATCATCATTGATGGCGCAGGCTGGGCTTTTTTCAAAGCCAACGTGGCTGTCCATAAACAATACGTTCTGGCCATCTTCCTGGTGTTGAATGGCGTTTCCAAGATTGATTGTTTCTCTACCACCGTCAGGGTTGAAGCCGGCAAATAAGTCAACCTTGCCCTGGGCTTCTGCAGCGGGAGAGTCTATGAATGGGTTCCGGTCCGCTGCAATCGCCATACCGGGCTCGCTTGATGTGGTCAGAGCATACAGGCCAAAAGGCATATGGTAGGCGTAGCTGCAATGCTCTATTGGCTCGATGCCGAAGTCCCAGAGGTCAATAAGCTCTCTGTCGCCTGCACCGTCGTCGGCGGGCTTAAATTCATTGGTCCCGGAATCACCCTTGCAGATAAAGGACTTGGGTGTTACCTCGGCATACTTGACCAGAAGATAGAAACTGGACGTAATTGTGGCCATGCCGCCGCTGCTGTCGGCGCTTAAGCCGTAAGCAGTGTATCGGTTGTCGGCCAGCCACTGTGGTATTTGACCGGACCACACGCTGTTTCTGCCACCGGCCCGTGGCATTTCATCATCGTAATCATTGCTGTAGATGAGCATTGCCTTGCCAATACCGGACAGGTTCGTCCCGCAGACCATTCTAAAGGCAATCTGCCTTACCCTGGCCAACGCCGGCATCAGAATGCCCATCAGCAGGGCTATGATCGCGATCACGACCAACAGCTCGACTAATGTAAAACCTTTCTTTTTTCTCATTTTAGTTCTCCTTTTTCCATTTTGAGATTCACAAATTCGACCGTTTTTAAGTACGCTTCGGTTTACATTTGATATATAAATGCTTACTGTCGCATAACAACCAGACACTAAACACTCTTTTTTTTTGCGAATCTCCCTGAGTTAATATTTTTACTTAAAAACGGTCAGTCCAACCTTGCAAAACCAGTTTTACAAACAGGGTTTGTTTGCTCAACATTACATACTTTTAGCACAGTTGCCGATTCGAAGTTTTAAGCCAAACCGTAAAATGCCCTTTTCCGGCAGGGGGGCCTTGTGATATGAAATTTCGACCAAATTATGATGACGGTTTAAATTATAATAACAGTACTTTTCAAACCTACCTGCCTTAGCTATAATCGTAACACAGGATGGCTTTGCTGTCAAATAAATTTTGGCCAATTTTATTGTTTTTTTTACAATTTGCGTAATATCCTTGTTTTCGGCTTGGAATCGTGGATATGGGTACTCAAAAAACTTACGAAAATATAAAAAAACTGCTCAAAGAGCACCGCCAGGACCATCTTTTAGCATTTTGGGAACAGTTGAATACGGCTCAAAGGCAGAATTTGCTTGCACAAATCCGGCAGCTGGACCTTGCGAAAATTGACAATTGGGCGGCTAATTGCATCAAAAAGTCTGCCCCTGCTGCGATAAGCACTGATTTGGTTCCTGCTTCGTCCTACAGCCCGTATCCGGCAGACCCACAGCAGCAGCATAAGTATGCCAAAGCCGTCGAATGGGGCGGGGAGCTGATACAACAGGGCAAGGTTGCTGCCTTCGTCGTCGCGGGCGGCCAGGGAACCAGACTCGGATTCGACGGCCCAAAGGGAAATTTTCCCATCAGCCCTGTCAAAAACAAAACGCTGTTTCAAATCTTTGCCGGGTCTATCGCGGCAGCCTCAAAAAAATACCACACCGTTTGCCCCTGGTATATTATGACCAGCCCTTTGAACCACGCCGAGACCATTGAGATTTTTCGCTCCAATGACTATTACGGCCTGGTTGATAAAAACGTTTTTATTTTTCAGCAGGGCACCTTGCCCGATTTCAGCTCCGCCGGTGAGATACTGCTGGCCGAAAAAGACAGACTAAGCTGCTCACCCGACGGCCACGGGGGAAGCCTTAAGGCACTTTACCAAAGTGGGGCTATCGAAGATATGAAAAGACGCGGCGTGGAATTTGTCAGCTATTTCCAGGTTGATAACCCCCTGATAAATATTTTCGACCCGCTCTTTATCGGCCTGCACGCTCTCGATAAGGCCGAAATGTCCTCAAAGGCTCTTATTAAGACCGGGCCCTACGAAAAGGTCGGCAGCTTCTGTTTGGTTGACGGCAAGGTAACTGTCATCGAATATAGCGATTTTCTTGATGAATTGGCCCAGAGACGAAAACCGGATGGCTCCCTAATCTTTGAGCTCGGCAGTATCGCTATCCACATCATCAACCGGGCCTTCGTAGAAAGACTAAACGTTGGTGGTTTTTCTTTGCCGCTGCATAAAGCCGTTAAAAATATTCCGCACATCGATAAGCATGGAGAGCTTGTTGAACCGGCTGAGCCGAACGGTGTAAAGCTGGAGAGCTTTGTTTTTGACGCCCTGCCGTTGGCCTCGAAGTCGATAATTTTGCAGACCGTCCGAAGCGAAGAATTTGCCCCGACCAAAAATGCCACCGGCGTTGACAGTATCGAAACCACCAGGCGAATGATGATCGCCCGTGCCGCTGATTGGCTCGAATCAGCAGGCCTAACCATCCCTAAAAAACCGGATGGCTCAATTGATTGTGTCCTTGAAATCGCCCCCGCCTTCGCACTGGAAAAAGATGACATCAAGGAAAAACTGAATCAGATACCTAAAATCAAACCGGGTGACACAATCTATCTGGCCTGATACGCCAAGGTGACCATCTGGGTACCAGGTTATCAGGTAGTGGGCATCAGGTTACCAGGATATCAGGTCAACTGCGCAGTATAAATGCACAGCACAATTTTTTGGGTGTGGCCAGATTTCCCGGCAAAGCAATTTTCCCGTTGTCATTCTGAGCGGAACGTAGTGGAGCGAAGAATCTCTAATCCTTTTCTAAGGCCAGATCCTTCGCGGAGTTTACCCTTGAGCGCAGCGAAGGGCTCAGGATGACAAACGAATGTAATAGCTTATTAACAATGGGATTACGAGATGCCAGAAAAATTAGCCACACCCCATTTTTTCTGGTATCCTGATTCTCTGATATCCTCCAACCTGATTTCCTGATACTCTGATATCCAGACTTTAGGCACTTCAAACTTTAGACACTTTGAACTTACCTTGTGGAGAATTTGTGCACGGTTACTGTCGTGTACTTTCGGCCCGGAAGAAGAACCACCGACGGGAAATTGGCTTTATTTGGTGAATCCGGGAAGTGCTGCGTTTCCAGGCAGAATGCGTAGTGCTTTTTGTACACCTTGCCGGCTTTGCCGGTTAGGGAGCCATCCAGGAAGTTTCCGGTATAGAGCTGAACGCCGGGTTCGCTGGTATAGATTTCCATTACCCGCCCGCTGGTTGGCTCATAGGCCCTTGCAGCCAAAGCGAGTGTGCCTCCACCGCTGTTGAGCACATAATTGTGGTCGTAGCCGTCCCCAACCTGCTTAATTCGAGAGCCAATGGACATCGGCAGGGTGAAATCCATCGGTGAATCTTTAACACTTCTGATTTCACCGGTCGGTATCAGGCCTTCGTCAACCGGTGTGTACTTATCGGCGTTGAGCATAAGCTCATGACCGAGGATGTCACCCATGCCCTGGCCGGCAAGATTGAAATAGCTGTGGTTCGTCAGATTGACCACGGTGGTTTTGTCCGTCTGGGCCTCATAGTTAATCTTTAGCTCATTGTCTTTTGTCAGAGTATAAGTAACGGTGCATGCCAGATTGCCCGGGTATCCTTCTTCATCGTCCTCGCTTATATAGCTCATCTTCAGCAGCGCTTCGTTATCGTTCGCCCAGAGGTTCTCGGGCCTCCATACCACTTTGTCAAATCCCTTGATACCCCCGTGCAGATGATTTTCCCCATTGTTGGCAGCTAAATTATACTCGACGCCGTCGAGCACGAACTTGGCCTTGCCGATACGATTAGCATACCGGCCAACGGTCGCCCCGAAGTGGGGGTGCCCGGCAAGATACCCGTCAAGCGCATCGAAGCCGAGCGTTATATCAGCCAAGTTTCCGTCCCGGTCCGCCACTTCCAGCGAAACCAGAATAGCCCCGTAGTTGGTAATCTTGGCTCTAAGACCGTTGGTGTTGGTCAAAGTGTAAAGGTTAACTTCCCTGCCCTCCGACGTTTTGCCAAAAGGTTCTTCATTAGCGCTCATTACTCTTGTCTCCTTTACTTCAGCTTCGGGCTTAATCTCCGGTTCTTGTGAAGGCGGAGCTTCCTTTTTGCAGCCGGGCATACAAACTGCCGTTACTACCAGAACAAAATTAATCCAAAATCTCGTTTTCATTTTTTTAACTCCCTGCCTGAAACTATATAAACACGTATGAACTGCAAACCTGCTTGAAATATACCGCCGGCCAAATAAATTGTCAAAAAAAATTTTATCCCCACGGCCTCACTAATAGTTTATCTTGATAATATACAGGTATAGCAGCACTGTGGAAAGAAGGCCGAAGGGCAAAAGCAGCATCGGCGGCAGGGGCAGTGGCGTTATGGCGGGCAGTGGCCGCACACTCCCACCTGAGTATCGCCGTTTCTGGGAAGAGCCTGCTACGGACAAGTGAAAAATTGCCGTCAGCCCTCTGCCCTTCTTGCCTCCTGTTCCGTCTCCAAACAAGGTCTTGTTGTACCCGAACGCCTGCGGAGATGCGAAATGGTCCTTGCCAAAGTAGTGATAGTGATTTATTCTATTATGGTCTTGTTGGGAGATAATTTTTCTAAAACGCTGTTAGGGAGCGACAAAATGAGAATACGAATCAGTTCTTTTTGTAGTATTTCCGCGTTTTTTGTGGTATTAGGCTTGGCCATTTCAACAGGGTGCGCTCGGAAAACGCAGGCGTTATTCACCAAACCAGAGCTCATTACCTTTGGACGGCTGGCAGTACTTGGTCTCACACCTGAACAGGAACAGATATTCATGGCTTCCTACACCAAGGCCTTTCCCGGACAAATCATTACCTTTGTTGAAAGGAGCCGATTGCAGGAGATAATCAGTGAGCAGGATTTGCTGCAAGGAAGATTAGATGACAGAACCCGGGCCAAGATAAAGCAGATTCTCGGCATTGAAGCCCTTATCATGTGTACCTACTATGACGAAACTTTTGGTGCCGGTAGAAAGAAGCTGCGCGTTCGGGTAGTTGACAGCGAAACAGGAGCCATCGTGGGCTCGGTTATAACCCAGGCACGCGACAACTTCGAATACCATTGTGACAGAGCGGTAAGGGCACTCAAGGCGGATCTTATGAGTGGAAGCTAATATAGAAGTTATCTATAGGTCTTCATAGCGCCGGGCCGTTACAGGCTCAGCTCTTTACCTTTTCTGGTTCATCCGGTTAATGCGTAGCTGGATCCGACAGATCAGGGCCTTAGAGTTGTCTGGAGAGAAAAATCGTTTGGGCAGAGGCTCAGATTTGGGGCACGTGGGGGGAAATCTGGGCCTCTGGGGCCCCGAACGATTTTTCTCGGTCGTCCGAAACGCCGATTGCACCTACTCATTATTCGGAAGAGCCGTTTAAATGACGAAAATCCAAAACTTGTGCCTGCGAAAGCAGGTATTCAAAACATTTTGGTCATTTGGACATTTGAATTTTGATATTGTTTCGGATTTCGGTATTAGAATTTCGGATTTGTGCTTGTCTGGCGATATTCAGCAGCACACCGACCGCAGCGGATGAGAGCAGCATACTCGTTCCACCGGCACTTATAAACGGCAGTGGCAGGCCTTTTGTCGGCAGAACGACCGTTACCACCCCGATATTAAGTGCCGCCTGAATAGCGATTGTCAGAACAATCCCGCCCGCCAGCAGTTGGCCGAAGCGGTCGCGGCAGCGCACGACCACCAAAATCCCCAGCCAGACAAACACGATAAACAATCCAATGACCGCTGCGTTTCCGACGAAGCCCAGCTCTTCGCCGATAATTGCGAAGATAAAATCGTTCGTATCTTCCGGCAGATGTCCGTATTTGGATATCCCCCTACCTAATCCTTTTCCCCAAAGTCCGCCGGAGCCAAGGGCAATCAGCGACTGGCTCGGCTGATAATTAATCGAATCCACCCATTTGTCGGGGTTCAGGAAAGCGGTAATCCGCTGCATTCGGCCGGGAGATTGTTTTATCACTATGTAAAAGGCCAGAGCAGCGAACGGCAGTGGGGGTAAGATATGCCACAATCTTACCCCGGCGATGATTAGTATCAGAAACGCTAAAAGCGATATAAGTGCTGCCGTGCCGAAATCTTCGACGATGATAAGTATAACTACCACCCCGACGACCGAGCAGACAGGGATGAACCTTTTCCAGTATAGCTTGATTTCATCACCGAACTTATCGCATACGGCAGCTAAGAAGAAGACAATCATCCATTTCGCCAGCTCCGAGGGCTGAAAACTTACCGCCATAGGCCCGATGTGGATTTTTAGCCAGCGGTAGTGCTGATTTATCTTAGGAACGAATCGCGGGAACACCGGATAAAATCGCTGTAACAAAACGATTACAAGCAGCACTACACTAAGAACTAACAAATAGCTGATTGGGGATTTTAACCAGCCGTTGGCCAGGGTGAGTCTGCGATAATTGATGGAAGCCACGGTGTACATAATTAAACAGGCCAGGGGGAAAAACAGAATTTGCCGCAGGCCGGGGTAGTCGTAGAATCTCTGTAAATCGAACTCCTGACTGATGTTGGCACTGGCCGAAAAGACAAAGACCGTACCGATGGCAATCAAAACAACGACAACCATTGCGATGCAGTCGGCGACCGGATTGTCACTTGATGCAGTAATCATTCAATTCCGTTATACATAGTACAGAATTTCATAAGTTCCGCGACTATACCGTCTTTGATGGGTGGCAGCCTCAAGCAAGTCCCGAAAACCTGTCCCCGCGGAAGCGGGGAACTGGACGAGCTTGGGGATGGCTCGGAGTTTCCTAGGGTGGGCTTTAGCCCACCGAACTAAACTATAGAAAAAGACAGTTTTTCCAGCAGCTTAAATCAGTCTGCTAAACTATATCTTCGGCTTTCTCTGACTGATAACAATAAAAATTATTTTACGATAGAGAGGATAAGTCCCAGCAAGGTTATCAGGTTATTAGGAAACCAGAATGTAGAATATCGGAGTATCAGGATAACAGTCCACAGGACACCGCCGTAAGGCGTCCCCAAGCGGACTTACGGTGGAAGCGAATCGGGAAAAGACAAATTTATGCTGCGCATTTTTCCTGATAACTGCTACCTGATTACCTGATACTCTGATAACCGCTAATCACCCAGACGTTGACACACATTTGTCATTTACTATTTACAATTTATTATTTATTATTATTATCCTTATGGCCAACCGTTGGCCTTCTTAAAATGACGTATGCCTTTTGCACCCAGGGCATAAAAATAGTCAATATCGCAGCTCCGCCTGTGGCGGAATAAGTAATCAAGGGGATCGATTATGGGTAATCAAACCAGGAGAGAGTTTCTTAAGATGACAGGCTTTGTGGCCGCTTCAGTGGGAGTACCTTCGCTGTTACCGAGCTGCGCAGGTGTAGGCCGGACAACCGGGGCAGGAGAAAAACGCCCGAATATAATTTTCATCCTTGCCGACGACTTGGGCTATGGGGACGTCGGCTGCTTCGGACAAAAGACAATCAAAACGCCGAGCATAGACCGGATGGCCCGGGAAGGCATGCGCTTTACCGGCCACTATGCCGGCAGCACGGTTTGTGCGCCCTCGCGATGTGCGTTGATGACCGGCTTGCATACAGGGCATTGTCTTGTCCGCGGCAATGCCCGCGTTCCGCTCCGGCCTGCGGACGTTACCGTTGCCGAACTGCTTAAGGATGCCGGCTACGCCACCGGTATCGTCGGCAAGTGGGGCCTGGGCGAGCCCGACAGCACCGGCATCCCCAACAGGCAGGGCTTCGATTACTGGTTCGGCTATCTCAATCAGAGACACGCACATAACTATTACCCGAAATACCTGTGGCGCAACGAACAGAAGGTCGAGCTTGCAAACGAGGTCAATCACATCATCGGCGGACGTGACCGCTCTCCCGGCGGCGTCGCAACAAAGCGTGTCGAGTATTCGCACGATTTGGTTGCAGAAGAAGCTTGGGATTTCGTGGAGAGGAACAAAAACAAGTCTTTCTTCCTGTATCTGGCTCGTACGATTCCGCATGCGAACAACGAGGCGGGCAACAAAGGTATGGAAGTGCCTTCGCTCGAGCCATACGCCGATAAGGATTGGCCCGACCCACAGACAGGCCACGCCGCGATGATAACACGAATGGACCGTGACATCGGAAGA
>JBDRTM010000406.1:0-3926 GCA_043824065.1 Planctomycetota bacterium
TCTAAAAGTTGTCTCATAATATATAGCGCTCCTATTGTATTGTCTGAGATACACCTACGAGTCCTTAGATATGGCGAGTGAAATATTCTGAAGATTTGCGATTGAAATGATTACTCCGAAAGTGGTCACTCAGGGTGCGCGATTTTGGTGCTTCCATTGAAGCGCGTTAATTTTGATACATCAATTGTTTGAACGAACAAAGTTCGCCATCGCAGATTGCTGGCGTGTAAGAAGACCACGCAAATCCGGCGTTTTTTTGTAAACTTGGTATAGATTTATTGAGATCGACCGCTCCTTCACGAGCGTCATGCCTGATACCCCAACAACTGTCCGGAGCTTGCCCGTGTCATTGCTCAAAACCATTAAAAGGCCAAAATATAGCCCATTGGAGTCAGTGCTCAATAATCCAAGGTTCTCGATAGACGGGTTCCCCGGAATGAACTCCTTAGCTCGTGCTTCAGCTTTTTTAAAAGCTTCAGGAAAATAACTCGATCTGTCGCTAATCTTCTGAATGTATTCAGCTCGCGAAACGCCTTTGAACGCAAGGATTTGACCTTTGGGAGTTTGCTGCGCGAGCATCTGACCGTAGTTGTCTATCATTGTTCTTTTATCCTTTCGGAAATCTTCCAGTTCCTTGCAGTCCGCAAACAATACGATTATTTGATTGGAGTTACCGATTCCTTCTCTGGTTCGTCTCACCATCTCCGCATCGGCCGGATGGTTGCCGGCCTCGCAGTAGCCATTCGGAATCACAACTTCAATCGGGCGACCCAATAAAGTGACAGTTGCGGCTTGTGCGTCGATGGCAACAATAGCGAACAGTGCAAAGAATAGTGTTCGTACTGACATTTCTACCCTCCGTTATTTTGATTACTCGTGCTTGAGTTGTTCTACGCGATATTTGATATAAAGTGCTTTTGCCTTGCCTTGCTCTCCTGCCGCATTTGCAAGTGCCTTTGCCCAGGATGCAGAGTCAAATCGTTCAGAGTTCATCTCTTCGTATGCTTTTGTGTATAGATCGTCATACCGAACACCGCTATCAGGAATACCTTTGATGTGATCCTTTGTTTGATCAAGAGCCAATTTGCCTATCTCCACACTTTTCTTTCCGGCTTTCTTGGCAACGCGCCAAAGTCCTATCCCTATGTAAATAAGCAAGATAAGGATCAAAGCAATGAACCCGGATCCTATCGCCTTTAAAATTACTCTGTCCAAGTCAATCCCTTCCATAAGCCATAATCATAAATATAGCACTGTCCGCTGCGCATCAAGATCGGCGGGGCCATCTGCAACCACGAAACTGGCGACCTCTGCGAGCTTCTCGCCGAATGCTATGTCGTATTCAGCCATGCTGCATTCTCCTCGCGCTGGCCGCGCTGTTAGCTGCATCAGCACCACCCCTGGTTGGGCATTCAGGCTGTGTTTCTATCATTATATTTCTGCCCATCTTTATACCACACAACGTTAAAATCTGGCTGCCGATTCCCTACATCAAATCGAACAAATGCGCCGAAACAGTAGTCAAAGTCATTTTCGTATTCTTTTGATGTAAATCTTGAAAGCTTTAAAGCGTCCCACTGGCCATTCACCCGGCTCGATGATTTTTTCACCTCAATAATAAGTAAGTTGTTCTCCTTGCCATTGTGCCCACGTTTATGAACAATAATATCGGGGTAAACGGGTCGATTTATGATTTGTTCATCGGGACCATTATCGACCGGCGGCGCGTCGACATTTATCAACCCAAGTGCCCGTGCCTCGGTTATTAGTAGATTGATGTATTTTCTACCACTTTCGGCATCAATATTTCCGTTATATTCGCAATCGACATCAAAGTCCGTAAATTTGGGGGTAAGGTACATCGCTAAGCGGTGAGAGATAGCGGGCTCATTTATGTCGTGCAGTAACAGATGAGAATCTTTCACCTTTACCTGATTTGCGGCTTCAAAAAGCTTATCCTTAATTTCATTGAATCTCATATCGTCACCTTTGCCGCTAGTACGCTTACACTGCTTAAATTGGCAACGTCGGTGTTGCTGCCGTAACCGTCAGAGCAACCCATCGCGTAGTTCAATATACTTGGCTTGGGTTTTCTTCTCATCTTCCTGGGAAATTGAGAACGCCTTTGCCCATAAAGCCTTGGTAACTGATCTATCTGGGTCGTTTGCTTCATCCCACGCTTGAGCGAAAGAATTCTCCTCCAATTCTGTTTTTGGGATAGTCTGCATAGTGCCTCCATCAAAGCACAAAACCCCGCACTCTTTTTCGAGACACGAGGTCCAGCATCATCCGTCCATGGCGCCCTCAAGATTTCGGGTTAGTGACTCCAACGACGATTGCGACGATATTATTGTAAAAGTCCGCTATTTTTACGCCGATAAATCTCCAATGTCAAGATCCTTGAGTGGTAAAAAATGATGAATGCCAATCGGAGTCTTTGATATTTATTGAGTTTAGTAGACTGCGGATAACAGGAAGGAGTTAGTCAACTATTTTTTTAAAATCTATGTCATTCCAGAGCGACTGAAAGTTTTTATCCGTCTTTGCTTTTTGCCTCAGAGTGTCGTTGATACGAATGGCTTGCCCCAGCGCTGAGATCGATTTCTCTTTTTCACCGCTGAGAGCATAATACGTTGCTATATTCCAATACGTCCATGAATTATTCGGCGCGAGGTTAAGGCTTTTGTCAAAATCCTCCAATGTCTGACGTTTGTTCCCGAGACCGTTATGCGCCCATGCCCGCAAGTGATATACATGTGAATTTTTAGGGTCTAATTGTGCAGCATTGTTCAAATCTGCGAGGGCCTGGTTGAAGTTGCCAAGGCCGATATATGCCCAACCCCGGTTAATATATGCCCAGGATATAGTTGCATCCAAGTTTATTGCTTTCTCTTCATCGAGAAGCCCCTGCCGGTAATCCCCCAGGAAGTTGTATGATACCCCTCTGTTTACATAAATCCACGGGTTTTTGGGGTCAATATCAAAGGCTCTGCTAAACTCTTTCAACGCCTGATAATAATCTCCGAGTGCGTTCAGCGCCCATCCTTTGTTTATGTAAGCCCAGGAGCTTGTTGGGTCAATTTCTACAGCATTATTAAATGCACTAAGTGCACTTTCATAATTTTCCGCAGTCATAAGGGCTATACCTTTGTCTATCCATTCTTTAGCCTTCAGTTCAGCAACTGCCTTTGAATACTCATTCTGCTTACTTTCAAGGCGCTGCCCCGCAACCCGTTCGTCCTGCAATTGTTTGATCTTCTTTAGAGCTTCGTCCACCTTCCTTTTCGTTTCTTCCAATTCCCGGTTCTTCTGACTATTTTCTCTCAATCCCTCAAGGAATTTTGTCACTTCCTGTGGGGCTATGGACATCTTCGCTTTTAGATAGTAAGTTTTTCCATCCCACTTTTCATTCAAGATCTCGGCCTGAACGATACCGGCAGTTAGGGTTGTAATTTTGTCTTTAGTTAACTGGAAATCTTTGACGTCGGTCTCAGAAATCAGATAGGTACCAACTTCTTCCAGGAGGAGTCTTTTCACCTGTTCGAGGGCAATCGTGCGGCTTGATATCTTGCTGTCAAAATCACTCGCTTGATAGGTATATTCCTTGATGAAGGTTTTTGTATCAGCAAATGTGAGATGGGGCATGACTAACAGAAACAAAAAAGAAAAAAGGATGATCCTTGCCAGTGTAGCTGTCACAAATGTCTCCTTTCTTTAAACCACAGACAGCTTATATATCAAGCCTGAACAATCCGCAATATATGATATCGATTTCTACTTGAAAGAAAGCATGAAATTGCCGGCTGAGAAAAACAACATTACAGGAAGGAGTCGATAGGATGCCTCTCCTGAAAACACGACTGATCTGGGCATTCTAAATACAGGCTCTATAAACAAAAATTAAAGAATTGCATTTTGTGATAGAT
>JBDRTM010000407.1:0-2327 GCA_043824065.1 Planctomycetota bacterium
GCCCACTCATCCTTAATCACGACTTGGAATTCCGTATAACTCGTTCCAGGGGCTTTTGCACTGCGGGCTTTTGTTGCCAAAAAGTCTGTCTTACTGAGCAAGATATCAGCAGCTCTGGACAGGACTCTTACGTATTCTTGCAATGCAACCGCGAAATCCTCTTCAGCAGAGTCTTTACCGCTCGGGGCATGCTCAATTTCGCTCCGTAACTTGTTTAGTTTGTCCTTGATAGTATGAGCTCGATCAACGAAATGCTGGTAGTCCACCGTTCTAAATAGATTCCGTATAAAGCTCCGAAAAGTACCCCCCTCTTTGTTTATTAACTCTCTCAGATCAACAAACTCATGGGCTATCTCAAAAGCAGCTTCCGCCATGTGCAAATATGTCCTTCCGATTGAGGGAGTTGATAAATGAGTTTCGGGGTGTGTTCTAACATCTTTCTCTATTTCTTCCTTAACTGCTCTAATCATTAGGTCAATCCCGGACTCCTGAATTAGCTTTTGAAAGTTTTCCTTAACTTCGTCCGGTAGGTTTATTGATATACCCTTTTGGATATTTTTCCGCATTTCTTCGAGACCATCATTATCGAAGTAATGCTCTGTCAATGCCATCGACAACGACAACTCATCTTTGTTGCTGGGTAAAGCACCACAGCTAGGACATGGTTTAAATGCACCATGCTTGAACTCCCCACAATTAAAGCAAACAGCTATAGTCATTCTTTACCCCAGATTTATAGCCTGCTAACGTTAGTCTCTCCCGGGCGCGACGATCTATCAACGATCCGGTGCAAACTGTGGTTGGGCTAATTATTTTCTCAACTACAACCTCAATTTGATTTCAACTGCTCTATTTCGGATAGGTTTGTCCAGTCCTGTGGATCATTCGGATGAACTATTTCAAAGCTTATTCCATTAATGTTGTAGCTGATTGCATGATCCGTCTTCAAGCTGTTGTGGTTGGCATCCCGATAGTGCACGGTAAGGGGAATACGTACCGACCAAGGTTTTCCCCTTTCCTTGGGTATTTTGTTATTAATTCCATCGAGAACGTGTTTGAGATTTAAAATGCGGCATTCGATCGACTCGTTTGGGCCTAAAGTTGGTGGTTGAGTGAGAAGTCTCGCGGTCTTACCCAATATCTGTATCGAGGGTATTTCAACACTGAGCGCTGCTGTACTACCCCGATTTACAATACGTAAATTTTCTACTAAATATTCTTCGGCTGTTGTTTCATCTTCCGCATAAAATCCAATATATTTATCAATTGTCACGTAAGGCGTAGCCTTTTGTGTTTCTGCTTTTTCTGCACGGCAATATTCGTTAGCCCAAACCTTATATGAAGCTACGATAAAACAAACAAACGCAGATATAAACCAAGCATAACGAATCGTAGGAGTATTCACCCAGAAGGCCATCACAGTAAATGGAATACTGGCAATACCTGTGATGAGCGAGATCAAGTCTTTGCCAATGGCAATGAAATATTTTCGAAACATCGACAATTCACCGTTTTGATAAGCTTATAGTTAAGCGGGACGCTCTTTTAAAATTCAATTATTTTTTTAATCAATCAAAATGGAAACTCTTTTGCCTATGATTTCGATCTCCAGTAACGTTGATAAAATCAATTTCAAAGCTTTCATACTTTTATATCCCATATAATTCGGGGAGATACTTTTCAAACTAAATTTTAAAAGAGCGTCCCGCTTCACACTGCCCCGTCCTTCCTGCTATCAATTGGATGGATTGGGGTATCACGTCTCTATCACCGTCATCCCTGACAAAGGTCACCGCGTAATTGAGCACGCTAAGACCGTAACGCTTCCTGGCCTCAAAAAGCCATTGGAGATAACGGCGGCGGTCCCTGGCAAATTTCAAAAGGAATTCCCTCTTGTGACACCGATGTGTAATATGCCAGACATAGCCCGGTATGTAATGCCTGTTTGCTCTAGGCATACCCTCTTCCATCCTTAAAACGATGTTTTCAAGGCCAAAAACATCGTTCTAAGCCTCAAAATCGCGCCATTCTGGAGAACTTCTCCATCGATTACAACCTCCTGCTTTGGTCCGACCCAATGCCCACGGGCCCGAATTTATGAGCGTCCTGTGCCTGCGGATGTTGGGTGATTCCTGCTTTTGCGCTCACCAATACCTGCGTTTAATGGAATGATTAAGAGCAGCATTAAAATATAGATGAGAGCACTCCAGCCGCCTTGTTTGTACGCAAATCCTGAACCTGTAATTCCAAGCCAGCCCCCCAGGTAGTAAAACAGCACGTAGAGGGCATTTGCACGTCCTTGCCCACTTGAAAGTTTGCGGTTGAGA
>JBDRTM010000408.1:0-3468 GCA_043824065.1 Planctomycetota bacterium
AAACTGGACATTAGGGTGCCCCGCCAGCAGTGACATCGGCACCGAGCTGTCAGCGATTTTCTTACTTAGCATAAGAGTGGTCAATCTCATCCCGAAAGGATTATCGTGTGTACCTGGGTGCCATATCGAGACTTTCTCCGACTTCCACGTTTCCACAGGGCCGACCGTAATCGCTTGCCTCGGCACACTGGTAACCACCCCACCGGCACTGGTTCGCGCATTCTGCATAACAGTAACCGGATGCAAATCGACAATGCGAGTCGTAAGCCGGCAATACTCCTCCGGCGTTGGCGGCTCGTCCTTATATTTACCTTCCCGCTTGACCGGGTCGTTGAATGCCCAGTGTTTTATATCACCCTGACCGCCCTGCATAACCACGCAGCGAACACCTTCCCAACTCTTGATATATTCTGTCGTATCAGCTTTCGGAAAATGGATATTGGACTCAGGCATTTTAAGCTCACCGTCAATTCGATTAAAGCAAAGCTCCATATCAGCCTTTGCAAAAGACAGCGGATGCGAATATGGCACCTCTTTGCCGTCCATATACCATTCGTCCATCCCCCAAAAATGAGCATCTTTGAGATTCAGCTTCAATTCATTTACCAGCCGTGCTACAAGTGGAAGCTGTTCGGTCGGCCCAATCGGCCCACAGATACCCGCCGGATTATCAGCCGTCGCCTGTTGCCACGCCGTGATGTACTCAAGAGCTTCGGCAAGATAGAAATCTTCGAGACTGTCATAGAACACAATTTTGAAACCTTCTCTGCTAAAACCTGCCATATCCTCAGCCGTAAGTTTAGCTGCATCGTTGAGAATCTGGTCATCAAGTGTTGTATAATCCCACCACTGCGGCGCTAACATACTGATTTTTCTTGCCATCGTTACTCTCCTTATACAATGTGAACCAGCTCACCGAGCTCGGCCTTGAGGATATTGTCCTGCGGATACGCATGGCCCAAATGCTGTCTAAATCCTTCGGCAAATCGCGAGTTTATTTCCCGCCCCCTCTGCTCACCGAGCTTCTTCATTGTAATAACATAGTCATCTATGCCGTGATGCTTCAAAAGCCAGTTACGCTGACTCTCGTGACAGCAAAGCATTTTTTCTTTAGTTTCCATTACACTGGTAATATCAACTATAGTACCGGCTTTTATCTCGGCGCCAAAGTTGTCTTTGCCCTCCACCGGGTCCAGGTAGTAAAGATATGGCACCGGCTCAAACGGCTCGGCACCGGCAGTTTCGATATTCACAACTCCGCCGGCAAAACAGGCCGTCTGAGCAAGCCTGCTGGCCATTTCGTGGTCAACCATATAATCCGAAGGGCTGAGAGTAAAAACAATAGCAGGCTGCACCTTTCGCACTAATTCGATTGCTTTGAGCAGCGTTGGTCTGTCATACATAATAAAAACATCGCCACATTCGAGGCAATGATAGCTGCCGTCCAATATGCTCGCCGACTTGGCGGCTTCAGCCCTGCGAATCCTGCTAATTTCTTCTCGGCTGTATTCAACTGTCCCGCAGTCGCCCGGTGCCATTGTGGCGATATGAATCTGCCACCCTTTTTTATGAAGCAGTGCCATCGTCCCCGCGCACATAAATTCCGCATCATCAGGATGAGCGAACAAACCTAAAATAGTTTTACCATTTGCCATATCCGTACTTCCAAAAACCTATCAGTAGTCTTAAACATTCAACAAAACTGTTCGACTGACACATTATTGTCATTCCTGCGAAAGCAGGAATCCAGAATTGTTGCAAGGTCTGGATTCCGCATCAAAGCCTGCCCTGAGCAAAGCCGAATGGGTGCGGAATGACAATTCTTCAAGGTATATTTGACAGAACATTATTTGTCTTATTTACCCATCAAATGGTTGATTATCAACATATCTAATTCTTCATAATCGCGCTCGGTAATCAATTTCTTAACCTTGTCTTTGTCCAGGTTACGAACAAGTTCCACAAGCGCCAAGAAAATCTCTCTGCTGTTGCGCAAATGCTTTGTAGCTACTTGGGGTTTCTGGGTGCGCATAGCTTTAACGTCCAGCCCTACAAATTCACCGCGCGTGCCGTAATCGTACTGGTCAAGTATGCGCACCTGATTGAACGCCCTTCGTAAATCAACAGAGCCGAAGCTTTTGTCCTCATCGAATTTTAGGCCGTTCTGGTCGTTGAGATGAACGGTGAACAGTTTTTTGTGAGTAAGGGCAAAACCCATCTCATCCGAAGGGTCCAGGCCGGCAAGAATCACATGAGCACTTTCAATATTGACGCCGACACGCTCCGGCTCACTGGTAAGATAGCTAACGGCAACAGCGTGTCCGGTTGTCGGGATATAGGCCTGGTCCATCGGCTCGTTCGGCTTTGGCTCAATCGCAATCTTGATTTCAGGACTGTAGGCCAACATATCGTTTATGGCTTCTACAATTCTCTCAACGGCGAGCTTGCTGTCCTTTGCTTCACGGATATACGTACCTTCGCGGGCAAGCCAGAGAACGACCAGTTTCGTATCAAGGGCATCAGCGATATCAATCATCCGCCGACTTCGGTCTTTAGCGTACTGCCGAGACGATGGGTCATTCGATGTATAAGCCCCGTCGATTGTCTGCTCATCCTCCCACAGCCTCGGCGCAACAAATTCCGCTGCAAGCCCCTCTCCTTCAAGCATCGAATGAACCTCTTTTGCCCTTTTGACTATTTCGATAAAGCTCAGATTATCCATATCCGGCACGGCGTCATCATCGTGAAACTGCACACCGTCAAAGCCGAGTTTCTTATACATCTTGAGCTTCTTACCGAACTCAATACTGTCCCTGACCCTCGGCCCAAACGGGTCGGCACCTTCATGAATATTCCACGGCCCAAACGAAAAACGATATTCTCCGGACATTTCTATTTCTCCTTAAATCAACATTAAGCCTCTTTGTCATTCTGAGCGCAGCGAAGAATCTCAATCTCTGGTAATCTATTGATTACAAACCTATACATTATAATAGCTGACTACTCCCCTGTCTTTTCCATAGACATAGTGAGCTTTTGTATTTGACCTTACTTATCCTTTTTCTCTTTAAGCACAGTTCTTGCGTGGCGGGCGTAGTGGCCGCGAAGGTCACGCGCGTATTCTTTCAGGATTTTTTTACCGATGTCTTTGTAATCACCGCAGCGGTACAAAGCCCTCGCCAGAACCAGCTCACGCAGCGACTGGTTCCGTGTTAAAGTGTCCTCAGACCCTGGTGGCGTCCGGCGCCTCGCCGCATCGATATTGGTAAAAGCATGACCTGTTATGCCGGGCTTTTTCAGAAATTCAGCTAAGGGTTTGGCAGCAGTAACATCACCTAACGTCTCAATCGCCATCGCTACCGCACGGCAATGTGAGAATTCACTTCCGTCATCGAGTTGTTTTACTTTTTCAAGAATCGGAACCAGTGCTTGCTCGCTGTGCGTTCGGCCCAGAGCAATGATAAGACT
>JBDRTM010000409.1:0-3223 GCA_043824065.1 Planctomycetota bacterium
CGAACACTTTACTCTTGGAGAACTGATTCGATCGGAAATCGCTGAAAGAAAGGGCATAGATAATAATCCGCCGCAGGATTTAATTCCTAAGCTGAAGCGCATCTTTGATCCGCCCTACTTTGATAAAAAAGCTGCTGACTATGATAAAAAAAGCATTTCCGGTTTGTCCAAAAAAGCATACCTTGAATTTCTTGAGGCCTTTTTAGCCCTGCTGAAACGCAATGTCAAAAAGAAGACACGACTTGCTTTTATCAATGCAGACTGGCGGGATTTTCAGAATACACCGGCAGAAGAAGAAAAATATAAAGGCGGCATCCTCATAGACGACTACCTTGATATCCTGAAAAGGACGGGATGGTATCATACGCATATCATCCAGGCCCCCATGTCGACCCAGCGATTCAGTGCCGGAGTCGTTTTTGCGATGCAGAAAAGAAGCATACTGGGCGTTACCAGCAGGTATGTGATCATCCTGAATCAACAGGGATTGGAATAATACAGCAGGAAAATGATCTCCATATAGCCCATAAGAGCATTATGAGATCTATATACGGACAAATTTTGTCTTGACAAGCTGATGATTATTCATTACTTTGTGACTCACAGGAAGATCATTAAGCCATTTTATGGTCTATATGTGAATCAAAGGAAAAACGATGCCAAAGTCCATCACTCGCACCTACTCACGCTATAGCCGCGAAGCGGCTGCCTTGCTCGGCGCGTTGATCCGTGAAGCGCGTAATGAGCGCAAGCTCACTGCACAGGAATTGGCCGATCGCGCTGGTATTTCCAGAGGACTGTTGCAACGCATCGAAAAAGGCAATCTCAAATGTGAAATCGGAGCCGTGTTCGAAGTGGCAACCATTGTTGACGTCAAGCTGTTTGAAGCCGATGAAAGTATGCTGATGAAATACCTACGTCAAACCAAGGAAAAGCTGACGCTACTGCCAAAATCTGTTCGCAAGAAACCCAAAGCGGTGCGCGATGACTTCTAAGACGGAGAAAGAAGCCTTTGTCTGGATATGGCTGCCGGGCGAAACCGAGCCTGTCGTGGCCGGACGGCTTGAAGCTGATGACGGTAATATCCTGTTCAACTACGGTAAAAGCTACCTGGAACGTATCGGTGATAGCAAACCTGCAATTGCAATTTACGACCCCGAATTGCCGATAAAGGCTGGGCTGCTGCCCTTGCCAGAGGGCTTGACCATAACCAAGGCAAAAAATACGTGGCCAAGTTTTCATCCAACACCGATCTGTACAGCGTTGTTAAAGCTGAATTCATCGCCATGCGGCTGGCTGAATTGGCCGGACTGAACGCTTCACCAGTCAAGCTGGCCAACGCGGCAAACAAAGACGTACTCTTGATCGAGCGCTTTGACCGCGTACCAAAAGGTGACAAGTGGGCACGAAAGGCCATGGTCTCCGCTCTAACTCTGTTTCGCTTAGATGACATGATGGCGCGGTACGCCAGCTATGAAACGTTGTCCGAAATTATTCGCCACCGTTTTACCGATCCGAAGCATACGCTGAAAGAGCTGTTCTCCCGGCTCGTCTTCAATATCCTGTGCGGCAATACCGACGATCATGCGCGAAACCATGCGGCATTTTGGGACGGTAAAACGCTGACCCTGACGCCTGCCTATGACATTTGTCCGCAAGGCCGTGCAGGCAATGAGGCTTCACAGGCGATGCTCATATCTGGCGGCAACAATTTGAGCCAACTCAAAACGTGTCTTGAGACCGCGCACAACTTCCTTCTTTCTGAGGAAGAAGCCCGCGATACATTCGGTAACCTGACTGCCGCAATCGAACAGCATTGGGAAGCCGTCTGTGAAGAAGCTGAGTTGAATGAAGTGGATAAGAGACTTCTTTGGAAACGGCAGTTTCTAAATCCTTATTCGGTTGAGCAATAGGCATTACTTTTGGGGTATGAATGGAATTCGGGGGTTAGCCAGACGCTTCGCGCGCAAAAAAGAAAATACTTGATGATAGTATCAAATGATGCTATCATCGATATGATATGAAGTCTCCTTATGAAATAACCAATAAGATTTTATTCCTTTATGGTCAGATCACTGAGGCTCTGGGTCTATGCAGAAGCCTTTTACTGCTTAAGCCAGAAGCAAGGTTAAGAAAACAGAATCGAATAAAGACAATCCATTCATCATTAGCCATTGAAGGAAATACATTAAATATAGAACATGTAACTGCATTGATTGAAAAAACTAGAGTCATAGGCCCTAAAAAAGATATTTTGGAAGTTCAGAATGCTATAAAAGCCTATGATCAACTTTCAGAATATGACCCATTCTCAATCAACGACTTCTTAAAGGCACATAAAGTTCTAATGGAAGGGCTCGTTGGATCATCAGGACAATTTAGAAGAAAACAAGTTGGAATACTAAGAGAATCAGAAGTTCAGCATGTGGCTCCTAGCCACTCTATGGTTCCTATCTTAATGAATGGTCTATTTGACTACACTAAGAAAGATCCAGATATAGATATCATCAAAAGTTGTGTTTTCCATTATGAAATGGAGTTCATCCATCCATTTGAAGATGGGAATGGACGAATGGGGCGTTTCTGGCAAACACGACTTTTGATGCAAGTTAACCCAATATTTGAATATGTACCAATTGAAGAAGCAATAAAAAACAATCAAGAAATGTATTACAAATCATTAGCAGACGCCGATAACTCTGGTAAATCAACGGTCTTTATAGAGTTCATGCTTGAAGCAATAAACCAAACATTACGAAATACCATTGATGAATCGAATCCAGGAACTATTGATTACAAGAAGCGGGCAGATTCCGCACTTGCTCAACTCAATGAATGGTTTGATAGGAAAGAATACATGAAGATTAATAAAGGAATATCAAGCGCAACGGCAAGCCGTGATCTAAAACAACTTCTTGACGATGGCAGAATTGAAGCATCTGGTTCTGGTAGAATGACAAGATATAAGAAAATTGGCTAACGAACCAGATTGTGTGAGGAACGAACCACAATCTTATCCAGTGGTTGGACAAGCCCTGCGAAATCCTTTGGGAAGGACGTGTTGCATAACCTGAAGGTCACACGTAAAGTTCACCGACGGCAGGAGTAATCCCTGTAAAGCAAGGTCAGGCAGTGGCACCAAACGATCTTTATGACCTTTTCCACGGCGGACATGAACACGTTTCCTGCTTGCATCAATATCACCAACCTGAAGAGATAAAGC
>JBDRTM010000410.1:0-2544 GCA_043824065.1 Planctomycetota bacterium
CAATTTTTGAATTCTGTAAACCCAGTTTGGCGGCTTCGGTAAAGAACTGCATCTCCTTGGGATTGGAAGCCGCATATCCGCCTTCAATATATTCGAGGCCAAGCTCGTCGAGGCATTTAGCGATTGCGAGCTTGTCTTCCAGCGAGAAACTGACGCCCTCGGCCTGCATACCATCGCGAAGGGTAGTATCGTAAAGCTTTATTTTTTCCATCGGTTCGTATCTCGTATTCGGACTATTGACAATTAGAAATCTTGCGCTCCATATATTCACGCACCTGCTATGCTTAATTTTATCCGGGCAATATCGGATTGTAAAGGGTGAAAAGTCAGCAGTCAAAAAGATGGCGATGAAATGAGCGCCAAAAAAATATGCTCAAAATTTATTGTAACACCCTTGCAATCATGACGATAGTTAGATAAAATACAAGGTTTGTGTAAATATTGATAAGTAGCTTAGTGTATTGGATATAACAAATATGATTCTGACACAAATATTGCAGCCAAACTGCATTAAAGTTCCGGTAGAAAACAAAGACAAGGAAACCGTAATAACCGAACTTGTGGATTTGCTCGATGCGAACGGATTATTGTTAGACAGAGAAGTGGCCCTGAACGCGGTTTTGACCCGTGAACGAACACGTAGCACAGGAACGGGCGCTGGAATAGCCATCCCTCACGGCAAATGCAATGCCGTCAAGGAGCTGGTTATGGCGATTGGAATCGCACATGAGCCTATCGAGTTTGAAAGTGTCGATGGAAAACCGGTAACAATTCTCATTCTGCTGGTCTCGCCGGCTGACCAGACCGGCCCACATATTCAGGCATTGGCCAGCATAAGCAGACTCATGCTGAACGAAGAATTCAAACAAAAGCTTGAACAAGCAGCCTCCGCTGAGAAGGTTTATGAGCTTCTGAGCGATACAGAGAACGAAATGAGCTAAAGTGTCTAAAGTTAAAAGTGCCTAAAGCGCAGTTTTCGTTTAAGGTTGTCGATGCTTGTATCGATGCCCCTGCCAGCCACAAGCAGGGGCTTGAAACTCGCTTCTACTCAAGCATCCAATATCGAGCTTCCAGTTTCGATACCAGCTTCGACACCGACAAACAAGCTTCTACAACTGGGCAACTTTAGCTCACTTTAGGCACTTTAGCTCACTTTAGGCACTTTAGCTCACTTTAAGATTGCAATTTTGCATTTTACGTTTTGAATCTCTTATGATGGATTGGTACTACTATATAGCACTGGCGGCAATCATCTCGCAACTGCTCTTTTTGCTCCAGACATATAATAATTATCGCTATGCACTGGCAAAATACAAAAAAAAGCGTTTATGGCACGAGCTGAAGGCCGTACTGATTGTACCGTGTAAAGGTCTGGACCCGGATTTCCAGCACAATATCACGTCATTTTTCAATCAGGACTACGAAAATCACCTGTTGTGGTTTGTGGTCGCCGATGAGTCGGACCAGGCCTACAGCGAGCTGTGCAAACTGAAAAATCAGCTCAGCCAAACCTCAAAAGCTCAGGATGTGCAAATATTTGTTGCAGGCAAGGGCCAATCCTGTAGCCAAAAAATCCATAATCTGCTGTACTGCTACGAAAGAGTTAGCGATGATATCGACATCCTCGCCTTTGCCGATTCCGATGCCTGTGTCCGCACCGACTGGCTAAGTCACTTAGTTCACCCTCTTCGACAGCCCAAGAACGGCGTCGCTACGGGTTATCGTTGGTTTATACCGAAAAAGAACAACCTGGCCAGTCTGGCCCTATCGGCATTGAACGCCAAGGTCGCCCAGTTGCTTGGCAACACCCATTTCAATCAAGCCTGGGGCGGGTCTATGGCTGTCCGCATCGATGTCTTTCGCCGCCTCGGCCTCGACAAAATCTGGCCTAAAGCCTTAAGTGATGATTTGTCACTCAGCAGGGCCGTCAAAAAAGCCGGTATGAAAGTAGCTTTCGTTCCCGCTTGCCTGGTGGCTTCGCACGAATCCACCACCTGGCCAAAGCTCTTTGAGTTCAGCCGAAGACAATTTCTAATAACTCGTATATACGCCCCGAAAACCTGGTGCTTTGGATTGTGTAGTAGTGTATATTCGGTATTGGGTATATGGGGAGCGGCCGGACTGGCAATCTACGCTGCAACAATTCAACATAAAAACCTGGACCTTTTTGCCCTGGTACCTGTGGTATTTTTCGTAAATCAATTGGGCCGGGCCATACTCCGACAGAGAACGGCTGAAAAATTGCTCCAGCATGAGCGCCCAGCAATGAGGGCCGCCTGTCTCGCCGACATCCTCGCCTGTTGGCTATGGTCATTGCTGCTGTTATTTTTTATTATCTCTTCGGCTTTCGGCAGAACTATCTGCTGGCGAGGCATACGATATAAGCTGCTCGGACCAACCGAAATAATTGTACTGGCTAATGAGGAATCCGAAATCCAAAGCAATATCAAGTGAGCTAAAGTGCCTAAAGTGACAGCAAAGCTGTCATTCTGAGCGAAAAGAGCCTTTAGCCCTGAGCGGAGTCGAAGGGGAAGAATCTCTTTT
>JBDRTM010000411.1:0-4787 GCA_043824065.1 Planctomycetota bacterium
CGGAGCAAGCAAATTTTGGTGTATGTTCAACAGTTTGAAGGATTTTCAAAGCTCAGCAATGCTCCTTGAGCAAACTTTTGACGCTGGCGTCAATATTACAGGCTACATACTTTGCGCACGTTTAACGCCTTAGTATTGTCTTTACGAAAATCTCTTTGAATTAACGCCATTTTGGATTATCTCCTCCTAAATGGTCATCATATGCGAATATTGCAAAATAACATATTTTCAGTCCTTGTCAATAAAAAAATCGGTAAAATCGCAAAAAATATTCACCTCATCCGGCTGGATGGAGAATTGTCATCTTTATGCTATTTTTAGGTATATTTGAATAGGCTTATGATTCATACCAGTGTCTAAATGTACTCACTTTGGTTTGACAACTAAGAGCCTATCCCAATAACCCGCTCTATTGCCCCCGACAGAAAAGCAAGTGAGCTAACATCGGGGGTAAACTCGGGACTGGCTGCAAAGAAATAATGGTGGGGCAAGCCCCACCCTACCGCTCGGCCTCATAACGAGACGGTTATTCGGATAAGCTCTTAATCGATGTCGGCGATGTCGCTTTGGGGCTTACCGACCAGATAGATTCTGTTTTTTCCGCTGCGTTTGGCCTCCAGCAGTGCCTTGTCCGCCTGCTGAAAAAGCTCCTGTATTGTCGAGCCATCACGGGGAAATCTTGCCAGTCCGCCGCTTATCGTCAGAACTCCCTTACCTTCCGGGCCTAATCCGCCGAGTGCGGACAATTCGGATTTCACTAATTCTCTTACGAACCGCTTTGCTATAAAGATTGCTTCCTTAGGATGGTCGGCTCTGGCTGAGCGTCTCTCAGCACCCTTGGTGGGCACGGCAGCCGGTTTAGCCTGGGGCTCGTCCCAGAAAACAACTGCAAACTCGTCGCCGCCAATCCTGCCGACAACGTCGTGCCCCCGGCAGCAGCGCTGCATCAAAACGGCAGCTTGTTTCAAAACCTCATCGCCGGCGAGATGGCCGTAAAGGTCATTGTAATGTTTCAAGTCATCAATATCGAAAACAAGCAGTGTTACCCGCCCGTTTTCCTTCCTGGCGTGCTCTATAATCTGCCGCGAAAATTCCCAGATATATCTCCTGTTCTTCAGACCGGTCAAATCATCCTCCGTAGCCAATCTTTCAAGGTGCTTGATTTTCATTTCTATTGTTGCATCGACGGTGGTAGAGAGGCCGATCTGGGCCGTACTACGGCCCTGGGTTATAATGGATTCGTAAAACCTGTCCGGCTGGACCGGACAAATCAAATAATCATCTGCCACGCTTGTCCCGTTGTAAGCCGAACCGACCAGCCGTATCGCTATCGGCTCTTCATACATCTGTGCTAAAAGAATAATTTTCGCATCGCAGTTATCTCGCAAAGCTTTCAGGGCCGAGCTTAATTTGGCTGACATCCCGAACATCACAATGCCGACCCCTGCAAAGTTATTCTTCACTGCAGCATCAATTGCATCAGGCATAGTGGTGCAGACTTCACAGCGTCCCTCCGTAACGGCACCGGCATCTAAAAAGGCTTTACCCACGTCGCCCACAAGCAGAATTTTCGGCTCGTCGGGGCTCGATGAAGTCCGAGTGTCTCGGTCAGAGAATGAATTATAGTTTTTCATGTAAACGCCTCCAGACAATCTTTATACTAACAAAATCTACAGAAATGTCAACTCAAATCCCCAAAACGACATCAAGTGATCTAAAGTGCCTAAAGTTCAAAGTGCCTAAAGTGACACGTAAGTGTCATCCTGAGGCGAAGCCGAAGGATCTGGCCAACAAAATAGAGATTCTTCACTTCGCTGCGCTGCGTTCAGAATGACAGCCAAGCTGTCACTTTAGCTCACTTTAGTTCACATTACTCGGCAGGCCATCCAGATTCTTTTTGACTTGCTCGGCACAAAAACTGTTCGGATACAAATTGAGAAAGCTCTCCAAAGTTGCTCTGGCATCCGCTAAATATTTTTTCTTCTGCTCTGAATTTGACTGGCCCTGATACCAACCAATCTTCAAAAGCCCTAATTCGTACAATGCTGACATCCCGCCATCGGTCTTGCCGAAATTCTTATGCAGCTCGCTTAACTTCTCAGCCCGGAGCTGCTCGTCGGCAACAAGTTTTGCCTGGGCCAAAAGGATGTTATCACGAAGCCGGTCTTTATCTTCTATTTGGCCCAGCAATCCCTCGATACGCTGGGCATAATCGGAGGCGTGCGGATTTAGCATAACAAACTCGGCCAAACGTTCAATTGCTCCTGCCTCATCCGTTCGATTTTCAGGCCCTATAAACGTCCGCAATTGACCTAATCTTCTTTGCAGCTCGTTTAGCTTCGGTACTGTCATAACCGAGTCAGCCGGGAGACGAAACAGGCCGAACAATGACTCGTCTGACGTTTGTTCTTTTTCAAGCAGTTTCGACCGCTCCGCCGCCAGCATAGTCTCAGCCTGGCCAAGAAGCTCCTCAGCCTGCTCAAATTTACCCTGACCGGCCCAATGTTTTGCGATCCGCCATCGGGCCTCTATTGATTCCGGACTCTCGCCAAACTCACTGTACAGACGATACCATATCTCACGTGACCTTTCGTATGGATAATCGCTGTAAAAATGCAATAGCTCGTTTTGCCCAAGCACATTGATATCCGGGCTGTATTCGCTCAGAAGCGCTTTGCAGTAAAGCGCTATCGGCATCCGACGGCTGTTGGAACGTTCGCTTATAAACAAATCGTACTGCCCGAAAAACCATTGTCTTTTCGCCTGATACTCTAACTCTTGTGGCAATATAAACCAGCTTGGCCAACGGTCGAAACTTAACTGAATCTGGATTTCCCTTTTCAGTTCCGAACGCAGCGCTATTGCCTCGGCGGGGTAGAAGAAACCTTCCAGGTATTTCCTCTTAATAGGGTCTCTCGTTGTTTTGTCCAGCGCTTCTGTGATACTGTGGTCGTGAAATTCGCTAACGTGCTCCGGATTATTCTTGGCCACATAAAGCTGATAGTCTAATTCATCGAAGCCGATTGTTACTTCAAACACAACAACAGCCAACAAAAGTGTAATGGAAGTGAAAATCCAGACCAGGCCCGGGCGATAACGCGTAAAATGGCCTATGCCCAGAACAAATCCCG
The DNA here is from genome assembly GCA_043824065.1 of Planctomycetota bacterium. Lineage (GTDB taxonomy): Bacteria > Planctomycetota > Phycisphaerae > Sedimentisphaerales > Anaerobacaceae > NIOZ-UU13. Next base: position 3,132 of record JBDRTM010000411.1, read on the forward strand.
CTATAGTCAAACCATCGAGCCACGCACAGATCCAGGGTGAAAAAGAAAAACCCCATTTAATAGGTTCTACCCCCCGGGCACCGCCGAAGTATCCCCAGTAAAGAAGCTGGGGCGCCGTGCATAACGCTATCGCAACAAAACGCGAGCGAAAACGAAGAGGCCGACACGCCGCCGCAATACAGCTTACCAATAGACAAACCGCGAAGCCCGGCAAATTGGCCAAAAAAAACACCGACAATATCAAAGGAAAGCTGTAGCCGAAGCTCATAAGTTGCGATATCAATACCGGAACGATTGACAAAATACCCATAAGCAGCCCTAAAACGACAATCTGCCAGGGGTACTCGAATATGCTCACTCCGCTTATGATTGTCTGGCCCAAATGCCAGGATTCCGGTCTTATTGCCGTCTGAATGTCGAACGACCAGAATGAGCCGGTTGTTATCTTCGACCAGAAAAAACAGCTTACAACAAAGGCCGCAACAGCAAGAAACCAGCACCTCTGAACATTCTTATGGCTGTAGTGCAGCGTGGGGCCAACAGCCATAAAAGACTTCGAGACCACTATCGGCGCCTTCTCTGTCTCTTTACTATTCATAAGCCTACCTATTGACTATTGACTATTGATTATTTTCTATTGAATTTGAGTGCCGATTTTCTTTTCAATAGTCAATAATAAATAGAAAATAGTCAATCTTATGTCCCTTCACCGCTGCTGGCAAGGTAAGCAACCTGCTCGGCTGTAAGCTTGTCTACACTAATCGACATTGACTTTAGTTTGAGCTTGCTTACCTGCCACTCTATCTCCATTGGGACATCGTGGACCGCAACAGAAAGCTTGCCTTGTTTTTTTGCCACGTATTCACACTGCAGCGCCTGTGTTGCAAAGCTCATATCCATCACGCTTGCAGGATGACCCTCAGCGGCGGCAAGGTTAATTAACCGTCCCTCAGCCAGAAGATAAATCCGCTTGTTATTTCTCAGGACATATTCATCAACATGGTTACGCACATTACGGGTCACCTTCTTGCTGAGCCGTTTCAGGGCCGGTATATCTATCTCAACGTTGAAATGCCCGCTGTTGGCGACAACTGCTCTGTCCTTCATCGCACGGAAGTGCTCAGCCCGTATAACGTTTTTATTACCCGTAAGCGTTACGAACAGCTCGCCCACTTTTGCCGCCTTCGCCATCGGCATAACTTCAAATCCGTCCATAGCCGCTTCGAGGGCCTTGACCGCATCAACTTCCGTAACGATAACAATCGCCCCCATACCCCTGGCCCGCATAGCAAGGCCGCGCCCGCACCAGCCGTACCCTGCCGCAACAACCTTTTTGCCGGCCATCAGAAAATCGGTAGCGCGAATGATACCGTCAACCGTCGATTGTCCGGTGCCGTAGCGATTATCGAACAGGTGTTTGGTCGCAGCGTCATTGACCGCAATGACCGGAAACTTTAACTTGCCCTCATTCGCCAAAGCCCGCAGACGAATAACTCCCGTAGTGGTCTCTTCCAAACTCGCAATAATCCGGTGGGCATCTTTTTTTCTGCGAGTGTGTAATTCGTTCACCAAATCGGCACCGTCATCAAGCGTAATAACGGGCTTATGGTCAATTGCCGCGTTGATATGTTTGTAGTACGTGGTCCGGTTCTCGCC
>JBDRTM010000412.1:0-6011 GCA_043824065.1 Planctomycetota bacterium
TTTGAAAGGAATGTTGCGCTTAACGGCATGATAGTTGGTGACGGTGATGCGTACAATCCCGGAACAAACAGCATATCCTTCCAGGGTAATTTTGCATCCAACCCGTACCCTCCAGGGGCCGAGTTTGATGCAATTCGCTCCGAAACTGGCTCTTCAATAGTTGCTCCAGGTTTTTCTGCCTCCTTCTCGGGCAATTTCGCTGCCTTAGGTGGTGTTATGGCGGTAAGCGGCGCACATTTTTCCGGCAACGTAAACGCCGTGGTTAAAGGCACAATCCTTAATTACTCTGAAAACCCGACAGTAATAGAGGGCAACTCAACATTGAATTTTGACCGGTCTGACAATATCAAGGTCCCTGCCGGCTTTGATACTCACCGCATACTAACATACAATCCAGCCTCTTATGAGGAGATTGCCCACTAATCTCTGCCGGCGGCTTAGATTATACGCTTATTAGCAGAAATTGCCGCAGTAAGCTACATCACATCGGTCTGGGCCCCGCTCAGCCGCCGCAAAGCTACTATCCCGCCATCGAGAGGGGCAATCCTATCTGGTTGCCCTGTTTTTTTCTGGTTTTTACCTTTTAGTTTTTGGCCTCAATCGTGTATCATCTAATTAACTCCTGTTGTGGAAACAGTATTTGTCATTCCCGCGAAAGCGGGAATCCAGTTTTTCGCTCTGGATCTCTGCTCCCCGCTTTCGCGGGGACAAGTTTACCCCTGCGGAAGCAGGGGCAGGGGTGACATCGTCGAATTTCGTTTTCCGCAACAGATACTAATTATTAATAAACAAAAACTCGTGAAAACAATATGGCAAGCGACCTTAAAAACTTGTTGCCTATCGGCGGTAATTGGCTGATTGAAGTAATTGGAGAAGACCCCGTAAGTCTTGAGCCGTATCTGTACAACGGAGAAGACCAATTGCGTGAGAACGACAACGAATTTAAACTACCGGACGTAATCGGAATCCTGCCCATTCGAAACGCCGTGGCCTTCCCCGGAACGATAACACCGTTGGCGATAGGCCGCCCCAGAAGCAAAGCATTGCTCGCCGATACCACGCCGAACAAATCTATCATAGGACTCATCACACAGCGCAGTCCTGACACCGATAAGCCGAATTTCGACAACCTCTACTCAATCGGAACCGCCGCCTCGGTGCTCAAGGTCATAAAACTGCCCCAGGGCTCGATTCACGTTGTGGTCCACGGCATAACCCGCTTCAAGGTAATAAAAAAGGTAGCCACAAAACCATACTTGAAGGCCAAAGTCCAGACGCTCAACGTCAAAGTAAAAATGACAAAAAATCTTAAGGCACTTATCGTCGGCGTCCGCCAGGCGGCCAACCGAGTCATCGAACTAAGTCCCCACGTGCCTGAAGAAGCATCCGTGCTGCTGGAAAATATCGAAAATCCCTCCGCCTTAGCTGATTTTTTGGCGGCCAATCTCAGTATCAACATCGCAACGAAACAGCAACTGCTCCAAGAGCTTAACGCAACCAAGCGCCTTGAACAAATATCAGTTATCTTAGCTAATCAATTGGAAGTTCTTGAGTTAAGCTACAAAATCCAGGGCCGGGTCAGAGAATCGATAGATAAAAATCAGCGGGAGTATTTCCTGCAGGAACAGCTAAAAGCCATTCAGACCGAGCTTGGCCAAAAAGACCTCAGAACCGAAGAGCTAAAACAAATCAGCAAAAATATCGCAAAAGCCAAAATGCCCAAAAAGGTCGAGCAAGAGGCACTTCGCGAATTGGACAGATTGAGTAAAATACCTCCCGCCTCACCGGAATATAGTGTCATCCGCACCTATCTGGATTGGATCTGCGAGCTGCCCTGGTCAATTCAAACCAAAGAACAACTCGATATAAACAAGGCCCAGCGAATACTAAACGCCGACCACTATGACTTGCGCAAGGTAAAAAAACGCATCCTCGAATTCTTAGCTGTCCGCAAACTAAACCCAACGGGCAAAAGCCCCATACTCTGTTTTGTCGGCCCGCCCGGCGTAGGCAAAACTTCGCTCGGAAAATCCATCGCACGAGCTATGGGAAGAAAATTCGTTCGCATATCACTCGGCGGAATTAGAGACGAGGCCGACATCAGGGGACATCGTAGAACTTACATCGGAGCGCTGCCAGGCAGAATACTACAGGAGCTGCGAAAGTGCGGCAGCAAAAACCCCGTATTTATGCTCGACGAATTAGATAAAGTCGGAAGTGATTTCAGAGGCGACCCCGCAAGCGCACTGCTGGAAGTCCTTGACCCCGAACAGAACTTCAGCTTCACCGACCATTACCTCGACCAGCCTTTTAATCTTTCGACCGTGATGTTCATAGGCACTGCAAATTATACTGAGCCTGTCCCGCCGGCTCTGCGTGACAGAATGGAAGTCATCGAGCTGCCCGGCTACACAGAAACCGAAAAACTCAACATCGCAAAAAAATATCTGGTCCCCCGCCAGATTAAAGAGCACGGCCTAAGCAAAAACCGCTGCACCATAAAAGACGATGCAATACTTTCGATAATCCAGGGCTACACACGCGAAGCGGGCGTCCGAAACCTCGAAAGAAATATCGCCGCTATCTGCAGGGCCGTCGCCACGGAAATTGCCAAAGCTAAAAAGAGACGAGCAACCATCGGCAAAAAAGACCTTGCGAAAATCTTAGGCCCTGCGCAATTCGAATCGGAGCTGGCACTGCGAACCGGAATACCCGGCGTCGCAACCGCCCTGGCTTATACGCCCGTCGGCGGTGAGCTGCTCTTTATCGAATCCGCCTATATGCCCGGCAAAGGCAACTTACAACTGACAGGCCAAATCGGCGACGTTATGAAGGAAAGCGCACAGACCGCATTTTCCATCGTAAAGGCAAACGCCAAAAAGTTAAAAATTGACCCTGACCGATTCAGCAAATTCGATTATCACATCCACGTACCCGCTGGGGCAGTTCCCAAAGACGGCCCAAGCGCAGGCGCAGCAATGTTCACATCGCTGGTCAGCCTGCTTTTGGGTAAACCCACTCGCCCGGATGTGGCGATGACAGGTGAAATAACTTTACGTGGCCTGGTCCTGCCTATTGGCGGCCTGAAGGAAAAAATCTTAGCTGCTAAACAGGCCGGTATAAAAACCGTTATCCTCCCAGCCAGAAACAAAAAAGACCTCCCCGATGTCACCAATGAAGCCAAAAAAGGCCTAAAATTCAAATTCGTCAAAAACACGGACGAAACCCTTAAAATCGCAATTGATACCGATTGAACTTAATTGCCAACAGAGTCTGTGGTTTTAACTATTGGCACTTTTTACTTGTTTTTGACATTACAACATAGTATTATAGTATATAATAGAGAACATGTAACTTCTTATTTATTATGGCGTTAAGTACGAAAGAAAAATCGGCTCTCAAACAGTTTAAGGCCGTCCTCAGACAAACTTTGGGCGGTCAGCTAATCGAGTTGAAGCTGTTTGGCTCAAAGGCTCGTGGTGACGATCAACCTGACTCCGATGTGGATGTGCTGGTCATAGTAGCAAGTGATGATTGGCACATGTCTGACACGGTCTATGACATCGCAACTGATATATTTCTTCAGACAGACCTCTGCATATCACCTAAAGTAATCAGCAAAAACATCTTTGACAAACTCCAGAAAGAAAATACTTCTTTTATACGCAATATTAGCAGGGATGCCATTGCGGTATGAATGACACAGGACAAAAAGCCCAGAAAGAGTTGGGTTCGCGACGCAGAAAAGTTTGTCGAGAGAATCGAAAAATATCTTCAAACTTAAATCTTATATTCAGCCGCCGGTTTCACCGGGGGGGTTTAATTGTTTGGGGGTTGATAGCGTTAATTGCATTCACCACGTCCACCATTTCAGCAACATCGTGGACACGGACAATTGAAACGCCGGCCGCAAGTCCAGATGTCAACTGGCGCCTTCATCGCCTATTATTCGGGTAATTTTCTGCCTCAGCTCCGGCAGGTCTTTTTGCAGGATTTGCCATATAATCTCAAGGTCAATGCCGAAATATTCATGAACAATACGGATGGGTCTTTTAGACATAAATCAGTTCCGGCTCGATGAATTTGAACGCTTGGGAAGTAACCGCTTTTGTTATCATAGTATTTGTATTCCCGGAACTTGTCTGACGACAGTCAAGATTTGCCTGTCATTATATATTCTGCGCCCTGGATAGCCAACGCTTTTAGCTTTGAATTTTTAGTTTATTTGCTATCTTTACGACATCCACCATTTCAGCCACATCGTGCACACGGACGATCGAAACGCCTGCGGCGGCACATAAAGCAACCGTTGCGGCGGTGCCGAATATCCTTTCAGACGGTTTTTCCTTGCCGGTTAGTTTGCCGATAAAGCTTTTCCGGCTTGTCCCTACCAGCACTCGATAATCGGCAGCAACGAATTTATTGATATTTCTCAAAAGTAAAAGATTGTGCCCTAATGTCTTGCCAAAACCGATGCCGGGGTCAATAAAAATCATATTTTTTGCAATGCCTAAACCCTCCGCTCGTTTGGCCCGTTCTAAAAGAAACTGCAAAACCTCGCCAACAACATCCTCATATTTCGGCTCAGTCTGCATTGTTGCGGGCGTGCCCTGCATATGCATCAAAACAACCGGCACATCGTGTTTGGCCGCCAGCTCGGCCATCCGCTCATCACTCAAAGCTGTTATATCATTTATCATACCCGCCCCTGCTTCCAAAGCAGCTTTGGCAGCTTCAAGCTCGTATGTATCAATACTAATCGGCACATCTATCTTTTTGCAAAGCGCCTTTATCACAGGAACCACGCGCTCTATCTGCTCATCAACTGACACGGGCGCCGAACCCGGCCGAGTAGATTCACCGCCCACATCTATTATCGCAGCACCGTCGGCTGCCATTCGCAGACCGTGTTCAACTGCCCTTTCGGCATCAAAGAAATGACCGCCGTCGCTGAAGGAGTCCGGCGTAACATTCAACACCCCCATAACAACACAACCCGCCGAGAAATCCAGTCTCCCTCTCGGCCATTCAATTATATCCTCACCACAACTTTTCAACTTTGCTCTCTCTTTGTCACCCCTGAAAAACAGGGGACAGAAATCCAGATATTTAGCCCGCCAATTTATTGGCGGGTTTACGTTTAGCCGTCGCCGGCACGGCGACGTACATTTAGCCCACCGCTTGTCATTCCTGCGAAAGCAGGAATCCAATCCCTTTCAGCTTTTTGGCCAAAGTGCTGCTTCTATCTTTAACAATAACCATTGTATTCTGAAATTCCCTGCGGACAGGATAATTCTTCCGAAGGCCGTCAAAAAATTTCCCTCTATTTTCTATCGAGTTTTCTAAAACCCGCCGCAGCCGGACGTCATCTTCTCTAATATCGTAAATCTTCTGAACAGCATTAGCCAACGCAGCCTGTTCATTATCTGTGCTCGGCTCTATTCTCAACTGGCCGATAGCAGGTTCAGGCAAAAAATCTTCGATATCATACTTGACGCCAACTCCAAAATATTCACACGCCGCCTTATAAATCATAATCATACCTGTAATTTTACCGTCCAGCGAATAGCCGGCAATGTGCGGCGTGCCGATATCAACCATTTCCAAAAGTTCTGTATCGATATTCGGCTCGTTTTCCCAAACATCAAGCACCACAGCTCTCAATCGCCCCGGCCGTATCGCTGTTTTCAATGCCTCGCTGTCAACCACACCGCCGCGCGAAGCATTAACAAATACGCACCTTTCCTTAAGTGATTTGAAAAACTTCTCATCAGCCAAATGATACGTCTTGTCAACACCCTCAAACGTCAACGGCGTATGAAGTGTTATAAAATCACAATCAAAAAGCTCCTTTAGCGGCAGATATTTTGCCTCGCCGGTTTCTCTTTGCAAAGGCGGGTCGTTCAGATAAATCTGCATCCCCAAGGCCGCGCACTTTTTTGCCACCCTGCTCCCAACATTACCTACGCCTATAATGCCTATTGATTTGTCTTCCAGGTCAATATCGTACT
>JBDRTM010000413.1:0-7686 GCA_043824065.1 Planctomycetota bacterium
CAATTTGTCATTCTCAGTGATACTGCCATTTATCGTTCCCAACAAACAACGATAGTATGACAAGAACAGCCGAACTGTCAAGATAAGAGTGCCTGCTTGTTCAAAAACTATTGCCACCATCGCGATGGGTGGCAGCCTCAAGCGAGTCCCGCACCAATTAGGCGTGAAACTACTCGTCTCTGCGAAGTGCTTCGCCGAAGCAGAAAACTCAATTGGTGCGGGACGAGCTTGGGGATGGCTTTGAATTTCGTAGGGTGGGCTTTAGCCCACCGAACAAAACTACCCGCATCATCTTGGTGGGGCAAGCCCCACCCTACCAGTAAACCACCACGCATTTATCGTGCTACAAACCACTATGGCCATACACAATGCGATTATAAAGGTGCGGAAATCTTTTCTTTTCGCTGATTTCTGTCCTTAAACTTCCGCGGCGTCATCCCCACAAGCCCCTTAAAAGTGCGGGTAAAATAGCTCTGATTATTATAGCCGACCTCAAAGCAAATCTCCGTGCAGTTCTGGTCCGTCGCTAACAATAATTGTTTCGCCCGCTCTATCCGAACGCTGGTCAGATAATCTATTATAGTAATGCCCATCTGCTCTTTGAATATATGTGCCAGCCGCGATATGCTCAGATGCGAAGCCTTGGCTACGTCGGCAAGGGTTATCGGCTTGTTGTAATTGGCGTCGATATAATTTATGGCCGGCCTGATTTGGCTTACCTTCCGGGCATCCTGCAATGAATAAACCAATTCGATAAATTCGTTCAACGCCGTGCTAATCCACGCACACAAATCTTCCTGGTTGTTAATCCGCATCACTTTGTTTACGTACGTCAGATTCTTTTCGAGCATAACGTCAATATCCACTCCCCCTTCCACCGCCGAGCGGCTCAGAATACTCAGCAGCTCCAGCAGTCTTGCTTTAAGGATTCCCAGCTCCCCGATGGTCTTGAACAATATCGTCCCGAGTATGGAATTGAGAATCTCCTTGGCACCGGTTCTATCACCAATTTTGACCTTGCCCATCAGCTCCCGCTCACTCTCCAGGGGATAGTGCCACTCGGTGCCGAGTTTTTTTCTTTCCTGGATAAACTCGCCTATTTGCGACTGCTGTTCCGAACGCTCACGGCGCCATCTGATAACCCGCGGGTCGAACGCGGCAACTTCGTAAAGCAAATCAAACAGGAACTGAGCCGCCTCGTTGATTTTTCGCCCCTGGATAAACGGCAGCTTGCGCATCGCCGCCGTCAGCTTTTTTCTATTAACACGAATACCATCTAACCGTTTCTCGACATCCTTGACTAAGATTTGCGTTACGGGCTCCCAAAGGCACTTGCCGAAAAATATCCCGCCCAAGGCCTTGTCCTTATCCATAATCGGCACACAAACTAACACTACCCCCGCATGGCAAAGAGAAATATAAGATTGCCCTGTCTCTATCGCTATCTTAAGGCTTCGCCGACGCTCTTTATTACACCTGCCCCGGCCCGCCGTGCTGCCTCGAACAATCTTGCAAAACTTCGGCACGCAATCGACACTGCACATCTGTTTTATTTCTCTTCCCCGGATATTCCTCGTCTCTAAGCCCAGTCGGAAATGCTTGCGAAAAACACCCTCGATTCTCTCAAACTTTTCTTTGCCAAGCAGTTTTACTAAAGACACCTTATCAGCCATTTACACCATCCATACCCAACACGATGTACGACATACCTAATACGATATACGAACATAGCAAGATTGTGCTATTATAGCAAATAGCAAGATAAGAACAAATGCTATTTTCCCCCGCCCGCCCCATTGTTGAGAGTGTCGTTTACTCTAATGGAGCCCGCCCCATTGTTGAGAGTGTCGTTTACTCTAACGGGGTCATTGCGAGGAGGCCCCCTGCTTGCTTTCGCAAGAAAGCAGAAACGGGGGCAAGACGATGCAGCAGGATGTTCGTCAAAACAAGTGGATTTACCCGGCCAATTCAGCTATTATAACGCTCAGCTTATTACCCTAATCAAATATCAGCTAAAGGAGCGATACCAATGAATTACGCCCGACTAAGATTAACGATAATATCCCTGCTGTCTTTGTGCCTGACCATTGTTTGTTCCGCTGCCGAGCTGTTCTCATCACAGCAGCAAAAAGCCGGCTTCCTCAAGGCCCTGAGCAAACAGGATGCCCGTTACGACCCCGCTGAAAAGATGATTCGCCGACCCTTTTCTTCGCCGGGCTATCATACAACCCTCAAAGGCGGCTACGTCCACCCACCCCGCGATTCGCTCAACTACGCCGTCGCCCTGCTCGACAGTGGCGAGCCGGACCGGCTCAAGCGGGCACAGGACATCCTCCGAAAAGTCATCTCACTCCAGGACCAGGACCCGAAAAGCCGAACCTACGGAATATGGTCGTGGTTTATGGAGGAACCGCTCGATAAAATGTCACCGCCCGACTGGAACTGGGCCGACTTCTGCGGCACGCAACTTCTCCAGGTCGCCCACGACCACATGCACCGCCTCGGCGATGAGCTTCAACAGCAGGTCAAGGATTCCATCATCCACGCCGCATACTCCATCAAGCGCCGAAACGTCGGCCCGGGCTATACCAACATTGCCATTATGGGCACTTACGTCACATTGACAGCCGGAGAGCTCTTCGGCGTCGATGAGCTGGTTGAATACGGAAGAAAACGCCTCAAGAGATTTTACGATTATACCTTCGAGCAAGGCTCATTCCGCGAGTACAACAGCCCCACCTATACCGTTGTCGCTATAAAGGAGCTCTCTCGCATGCTTCGGCACGTCAAGGACCCCGCCTCGCAAAAACTCCTGCGCAAGCTTTACCGTTTCGCCTGGTACCATCTCGCCCGTCACTTTCACCCGCCGAGCCGCCAGTGGTCCGGCCCGCACAGCCGATGCTATGCGTCACTCCTTCGCGACAGCACGCTTGCCTTCATCCAAAGAGCTGCGAACGGCAAGATGGATTTCCTGCCCGAAAGCGAAGTCTTCGAATCCCTCGAGGCCCACCGGCTTGGCGCTGAATGTCCGGATGAGTTTTTCCATTATTTCACTGAACTGCCCGAACCTCGTCTGGAAGTCGAAACCTTCACCCGGAACGCTCCGGATAAACACGACATCATCGGCACTACATACCTTCATCCTGATTACACGCTCGGCTCAGTCAATATCGGCGACCTCTGGAACCAGAGACGCCCGCTGCTGGCTTACTGGAACACCGACGCCGGCCCGGTGGCTATGCGCCTGCGCTGTCTGCACGATGACTACGATTATTCATCTGCGAGCATTTTTACCGTCCAGGACAAATCCGATATTCTCGGTGCCGTCGTTTTCGCCACCGACCGCGGCGACACACATATCTCCCTCGACCGTTTGAAAAATGCCACCATAAAAGCCAAAGACCTCCGCATCCGCCTACAATTCGAGGGGCCTGCCCTGAGCGAACAAAAGCTTGCCCTGAGCGTAGCCGAATGGGTCGAAGGGGCTCTCGCCAACCTGAAACTCCCATCGAAGACAGCCCTCAACCGCTCGCTCCATTTTTCTTCCGGGCCGGTAACCTGCGATTTCCAAATCCCCCACGCCGTCTTCGGCGGCTATCCCGTCAAAACCGAAACCGGCCGCGATGGCAGCACCGCCTGGCTGGATGTGGTCTTATATAATGGAGCACAAAAAGATATTAACTTCGCCGAAATATCCGACGCCGCTGTCATCTTTGCCCTGTCGCTCAACGCACAAGGCGAAGCTCCGGCCTTCACTAATCTCTCATCACGAAACATTAATCACCGGGCCCCAGGCCGGACCACCGCCACCTGGCAAAACATGTCATTGACCATCCCCACCAAACCTATGAAAACCTCCGAACAACGAGCTGCTGCATTGGCGGAAAGAAAGGGACAAAATCTCTGGAAAATTGAAACGCAGTGAAGTCCCGAGCAAAAAAAGCCTGCCCTGAGCGCAGCCGAAGGGACCTGGCCACACATCCTGTTTAGCCCCGGATGTACTTCCACGGCTCTTCTGCCGGGGACCCATCAACACAAACCTGTCCCGGCGCGCCGGGGTCCACGCATTCCACGCATCTACTCATTATATGCTTCCCGTATAACGAAAAGCTCACCGGCCACGGGCCTCATCTGCGGTCCTGTGGAGTGAAATGTTTGTCAATTATTACATTCACGTTCCAAAGAACAAACTCATGATGAATTGGCTCGGCCTTTTTATCGTTCCATATCAGCCCCCAGTTTCACTGGGGGTTGTTCACTGGGGGGTTCTTTCACCCAAATTTATTGAGGTCTCGTTTAGCCGTCGCCGGTAAGCCTGCCCTGAGCTTGCCGAAGGGGCGACGAGATTACAACGTGCGGCAATCCCAAAAATACTTAGCAGGACTCGGACATTTATAATCCCCAGGCCTTGGCGAAGGCGGTGAAGCTGCGGTCGTAGGTCTTCTCCACGTTGTCAGGGAAGCAGCAGCCGGGAAGTTGCTTGCTCGACAAATGATAGCTTAAACACTCACAGCACGTCCCCTTCCTCTCACAGCCGGGATATGAGCAGTTGCAATTTTTTAGATTTTGTTCTTTCTGACATTCCATAAGTAGCCTCGTTAATGGTTCATTGTTTGTAGTTCATAGAAATAGAAAACGACTAAATCCAATAATAAATAGTCAATTGAAATGCAGCTCAATAATATCTTTATCGTTCAGGACGTGATTTCGCTGGGCGTTTTGGCCGTCATAAACCCCCGTGCCCCAGATTCTGGCGAACCTGAGTTTCTCAGCTAACTGGCGGTGAATGGCGGTGGCCAGATCCATAACGGTCGAGCCAACCGGCAGTGTGAACGGGTCTGTCATATCGGCGGGCTTGCCCGGCGGCTTGGAATAAATGCGAATGATATCCAATAAGCTAAAGAGCACGCCGGAGAGTGTCTCAAGACCCGTACCGGTTTGGGCGGAGATTTCGACAAATTCAAAAGGATATTTGCAAGATTGCTTCAGCCTCTGGAGAGCGTCCGGCGTGGCGATATCGGATTTAGTACAAATGCAGAACGCCATTTTAGCCAGGACGTTGCCGTGTTCATCCAAGGCTGGGGTATCGACATCGATGAGCAGGCTTTTCGATTCGAGAAAAGCAAGGCAGGTCTCTAATTGTTCCTGCACCTCGGCGGAAAGGTCAATGACCACAGCAATCAAATCACAGTTGCGGTACGTTCCCACCTGGCCCGGGGCCATATAGTCGGCGGTAATCGGCGGCATATCGATTAATTGAATCTGCACGTCCTCGAATGTCACCATTCCCGGAACCGGACCGGTCGTTGCAAACGGGAAATCGGCTACGTTCACCTTCGCATTGGTCAGGGCCGCAACGATGGAGCTTTTGCCGCAGTTCGGCGTACCAAGAAGGACTATCTGTCCGGCCCCGCTGCGGGGAACGTGGAAAATGTCAACGTGCTTACCGCCCTTCTTTTGTGTCGCCACCTCTTTGAGCTTACTCAGCTTCCTGCGCAAATCGGCCTTGAGATGGTCCGTACCCTTGTGTTTGGGCATCACCGCTAACATCCGCTCAAGTGCCAGGATCTTCTCTTCATTGGTCGCGGCACTGCGAAACCACTTCTCAGCCTTCAAATATTCAGGTGTAAGATTAGCTGGCATTGTTATAAAACCACGGATTACGCAGATTTCACGGATTGGAATCAATCAGTCTTTTAACTTCTAAAGAGCTACTACCAAAGTTAAGCAACAATCCCAAATTCAGCTCACTGGATTTCAAGTAATTCAGTACCTGAGCTTGTTCAATATCAGATATTTCTTTGATTGCTTTTAGTTCAACAATTATTTTACCATAGACTATGAAATCGCAAATAAAATGTTTGGCAACCCTGCCTTTATAAATAATATCGATGGGCCTTTGACGTTCATAAGGTATTTTTCTCAAACCAAATTCTATTGCAAGTGACTCTTCGTAAACACTTTCAACAAATCCGGCGCCAAGAACCCTATGAACTTCCATCGCTGCGCCAATGATTTCCCTCGTTAACTCAGAATGTAACAAATCGCTCTCAGCCACGCTATGTCTTTCTTAAACTCCGTGTAATCCGTGAAACTTGTGCCCGCGCAGGCGGGTATCCGCGGTTTAAACTCCGTGTAATCCGTGAAATCCGCGGTTTTTATTCAGCTACTTTCTCCGCCACAAGGTCTCCGACCTCGGCTGTAGAGTAACCCATTCGCCCCGCCTGCAGGCTTTTTAGCTTGTTGGCGGTTACATACATCACCGCCTGCTCCATCTTGTCCGCCGCTTCATCTTCTCCCAGAGTAGCCAGCATCATTTGCGCAGCGCAAATAGCCGCTAACGGATTGATAACTCCTTTACCCGTATATTTCGGTGCGCTTCCGCCGATTGGCTCGAACATACTGACGCCTTCGGGGTTGATATTTCCGCCCGCCGCGATGCCCATACCGCCCTGGACCATTGCCCCAAGGTCGGTGATAATGTCACCGAACATATTGCCGGTTACGATAACATCGAACCATTCGGGATTCTTGACCATCCACATACAGGTGGCGTCAACGTGATAATATTCTCTTTCTATATCCGGATATTCGGCCTGGCCCATCTCGTGGAAGGCCCGTTCCCACAGGTCGTAGATATAGGTCAGCACGTTGGTCTTGCCGCACAGTGCAAGGGTGTTCTTATCGCCCTTGCCGCGTGCCTTCTTGCCGTATTTGCGTGCATATTCGAATGCATATTTCAAACAGCGGTCAACCTGAAAACGGTTATAAACAGCCGACTGCACCGCCACTTCCTGCGGCGTTCCTTTCATTGTGAAACCGCCGGTACCCGTATAGAGGTCGCCGGTATTTTCGCGAACGACAACAAAATCTATATCATCAGGCCCTTTATCTTTTAACGGCGTCTCTACGCCCGGATAAAGCTTAACCGGACGCAAATTTATATATTGGTCCAGTGCAAAACGGACCTTGAGCAAAATACCCTTTTCCAGGATTCCCGGTGCCACGTCCGGGTGCCCGATTGCACCTAACAGGATTATATCGAATTTGCGAAGCTCTTCGATCGCGCTGTCAGGCAGGGTCTCGCCGGTCTTTTTGTATCTTTCGCCGCCGAAATCGAACTCAGTCAAATCAACTTTGAAGCCGAACTTGTCCGCAGCAGCTTTTAATACCTTTACCGCTTCAACAGTCACTTCCGGCCCGGTGCCGTCACCAGGAATTACAGCTATTTTGTACACTTCTTATCCCTTTCTTTATTTAATGCGATAAATCTTAGTATTTGGCCTTCGTCTGCTTGTCATTGCGAGGCCTGTCTTGTAGGCCGAAGCAATCTCTATTTAGACCCGCGTTTTACGCGGGGTCCGTTCCTTCTAATCGCCAATACTATACTCTCCAGGCACCTGGTTATCAAGAAATTCTATGGGTGATGGGTAGCAGTCACTGAATGAGCGAAGCCGTCCTAAGGATATACGTTCCAAGCCTCGAGAATACACCAACCCTTACCTGTCTTGCCCAGCGCTCCGGAAATGGACCAACCCACCCGGCAGGCGTTGCTGATGTTCCGGGAGACAGGAACTATGATCTCGTCATTTCCTAAAAAAGCGGTTAGGCGCAGCTTGCCTGGCTCTACTGCTTCGATGGTAAAATGGTCTTCTATCACTTCGTCACAATCAACAGCGGTGCGGT
>JBDRTM010000414.1:0-13683 GCA_043824065.1 Planctomycetota bacterium
GCTCAATTTCCCAAGCCACATCGCATTCTGTGCTCTGCTCATCATCTACTTGTGGATTTGCTCCGAAATGTCCGAGCATGTCAACAGCCAAATCTGTGTTCTGCCTAAGCCGATCCAGCGACTTCGCAGCAAGATCTGCAGCATGTTCCTGCAACGCCATTTGCAGTGTATCGGCCGACCCCACAATAGCTTGCACCAAATGACGCAAGTCGTGAATGAACATTTTGATCTCGGGCGACTCGATAAACCTGGTCAGTTGTGCTTGTCCGGTATCGTTTGTGCGAATCATCGTGTTCAAAGAATTCATAGTGCCAGTATTCATTTACTATCACCTCCTTACATTCATCCGGCTAAATGGGTTGGCAACAAAGTTATGAGTTATGAGTTCTTAGTTTTGAGTTAACTAAAAACTCAAAACTCAAAATTATGTTTCTTTCGGTTCGCTTTCTACTTCTTTCTACGCAAGAAAGAGCTGCGGCTTGCGCAGCAGGTCAGATTTTAGCTTCTGAAATTGCGTTGGATGGTATGCCACTTTGGAATTGAAATATGACCTACAGATGGTAGAATGAGTGCTTAGCGGTCGTCGAGACTCAGATATAACTGCTTGTCTTTGACATTCGCAAATCTATACCGGCTAATAGAAGAGATGAACAAAAAACTAATTTGTCAGGCGACAATCAGATGAGGCGGTCAGGCAAAACATCCATGGGGGGAACGAAAAGTAGATTTCAGACGACACATTGGTCTGAGATTCGAAATGCCGGGACACATGATGAGGCCCGGCGGAGGATAATCATCGATGGTCTTATCAAAAGGTATTGGAAACCCATCTATTGTTACCTTAGACGAAAAGGCTACGGCAACGAGCCTGCCAAGGACCTGACCCAGGGTTTCTTCCACGAAATAGTATTAGGGAAGGATATAGTCCAGCAGGCTGACGAAGCAAAGGGCCGATTCCGGACATTTTTGCTGACGGCCTTGAACCACTACATCACCAGTGTCCACAGGGCCAATGTGGCAGGGAAACGCCACCCGAAGGATGGGGTAGTATCGCTGGAAGAGTTCGATGAAGAATCAATGTCCTTAGCGGCAAAGGACATGAAACCGGAGGATGTCTTCACTTACGTTTGGGCCTCAGTGCTCATGGACGATGTGCTTGCCGAGGTCAAGAAATGCTGCATTCAGGATGGTAAAAGAATCCATTGGGAAGTTTTTCAAGCCAGAGTATTAGACCCGATAATGGGTGATGTGGAATCCCAACCAGTTTCCCAGCTTTGTAAGCGATTTGGAATTGAGGGCAAGGCGAAGGTGTCAAATATGATTGTAACTGTAAAACGGCGATTTCAGGCGGCTATGAGCAGCCGGGTTCGTCAGCACGTTGATTCCGACGAGGAGGTCAAACAAGAAATTCAAGATTTAATGAAAATCCTTTCAAAAAATTGCGCAATCTAACAAGTTTTACTGCGTATAACTCTACAGGGGGGCCGTATATGGTATAGCTGTTGATAACAATGATGAACTCAAGTCTCTTATAATTTTTGGGAGTGACTGATGAGTAAAGATTCGACTTTAGGCCTAAACCCGGAAAGCTTAGCTCGCCTTTTAGGTATTGCCCTCTATTCCGATTCTGGCGAAGGCAAGGACAACTCGACACATACTACTGCTCAGCTTCTTAAAGCTCGTCTGGCGGGAACGTTGCCATTGGATACTACAGTTGTGGAGGAGTTGCCAGCCATACTCGGCCAGTTGCGCAAAGACCTCATGCCCCTTGGAGGCAGAACTCTGGGTGAGGTACTAACGGATTCCAAATCGGACCTTGGTGCAATTAAGAAGATAAGACGATACGCGAAAAAGATGGCCTCCAGGAAACGCTCAGAGGCTGACCGGGCCGTGGCCGTCGCTATCTACTATGCTGCGATTGCAAATGCGTTGGTATTTCACGATGTGAAGGTCACCACACATTCCTATGAATCGCTGGAAGCTTCATTTGCCAAGCTCATTAACAAACCTTGGATGTCCGCTGAGCTTAATAGACTTTTCGTCCGGGCCACTAAGCTTTGTCGGAAGAAGAGCCATAAGTCAAAATCATGACAATAGATAATCAGCTAACTAAACAGTGGCTATGGCATTCCGACAACGGATGTGTAAAGCGGTGCAACCTTATTGAGAGGGCTTTCTGAAAACCACAAAATAGCTCAGCCACTCTCGAAGGCACCGATATCCACAGTTCCGTTCAGAATGCGAGGCTTGCCCTCGATATCGAAGGGTATCGGCTCGTTGGGATCCTCATCATTGTCAAGGTCCAGGGTGTCCACGGGAACAACGGCATTGTCCCCCGCGTTAATGCAGGGGGAACCAGGCTTCAGCCGCAAGTTATCGTCCTCTGTGCCTATCCTGTTGTCTGGACCATCGGGATCGATAAACAGCGGGTCATCTCCGAAATTTCCAACGCCACCGAGCTTGCCGCTCCAGCCTTGGATGCAACAGTAATTGATGAGTCCCACCACCGTAGTTATGACCGTCCTCTTGCGGGCTGTTGGCATTGCCGCCGCGTACCCTGCCTCTGCGGTCGCAGGTCCGAAATCGGAAACAGCGACTATGCCACTTCGCCCACTGGGCAAGACGGGCCGGATGATTTCCATCGTCGGATTCGGTGGAGGCTCGCGCTATCTGCTTCAAGAGGACCTCAAAGTGGCCGAGCGCATGATTCATCGCGCAATTGAGTTGGGGATCAACTATTTTGATACGGGCCACTCTTATCGCAAAGGCAAAGTACGGGAAAGCCAAGAGCGGTACGGCCGGTTTCTTTCGCAAATAAAAATAGATTCCCAGCCGGTATTCGACGGTATGGCGGTGGCAAACGGACGAGTTTATATCTCACTGATTGACGGAGAAGTTGTTTGTTTCGGTGACTGATGTTAAGAATTATACAGGCACCAAACATTAAATTTTTGACGAAAAACAGTTGAAAGAGGTACTATACGATGCTGCAAGACGTCTTCAGAAAATAAGGTGCTGAAAGTAAATGGATTATGTGGAAATAGCCACCTGATCGTCTCCGTAGGGCGTTAGTTTGGTTCTCTGCAGCGTTATCTTGACCTTTGTCTATTGATTTGATGGCGTTTTCCAATTTGGATACTAAACTATTCTCTGTACCCTTTGGCAAACCCATCTCTTCAATGTCTTCTATCAGATCTTCTATTGTGATAACTGACGGCGGGACAGTACTGTTTATCCATGCGCCGTGTGTCCAATTGTCTACACCGTTTTGCCAACCACTATCACCCAATGTTGAGGGATCGTTAACCACGGGTGGCCCGGGATCAAGACACGTTTGTACGAGCCATCCATCGGGTTGTGCAGGACTGTTTTCAAAATATCCAATCCATCTGGAACCATAAATCCACCAAGTTCCATCAACAAGGAATCCGGTCTGAAATTGGTGCGGTCCCATCACTTCTGTTAACGGCACACCTCCCTGAGAGGATTTGCCCACCAAAGCATCGATCTCATCGCTTGATGCCCATTTCCATATAGGGCTTGCCGTAACAAAAGCATTTATGTCGCTGTAAGACCAACCAACGAACTCCGCAGGATCCCACCAATATAGACCTGTATCCGTGTCATAGAAATATTCACCCTCGGGGCCCCAATCTCGAAGCTCGGCATGGGCCTCCTCAGCTATCTCTTGCTTCTTTTCTACAATATCTCTTTCCTGCTCTGATCCGGCGCTAGCAGTGGCTTCTCTCTCGCGTGTCCGCTCAGCTTCCATTCTCAATACTTCAGCCCGGAAGTACATCGTTGTGGCTAAGCCCGCTAACAGTACAATAAAGACAGTAGCTAAACCAGCTATGGGAACAGCATGTTTACGTGCAAACTTCTTGATCCGATAGGCCGTTGACTCAGGCCAAGCTGTCAATGGATTTCCAACCAGATAGTTACTGATATCCTTGGCTAATGCACCGGCTGAGGCATAGCGATCGTCTGGCTCCTGAGCAAGTGCCTTAAGCAGAATTGCCTCCAGTTCGCGGTCTATTGACTTATTTAATTCCCTGGGAGGCTGTATTTTACCTTCCGTAATCTGATGCAGCACATCAAACGTTGATCCGGATAGATCATACGGTGACTGTCCGGTCAGAAGCTCGTATAGAATCACACCTAAGCTGAACACATCAGTACGGGTATCGGTTTGGCTATGATGACCGGCCGCCTGTTCCGGCGACATATAAGCAGGAGTACCGGCAATTTGACCTTCGACCGAGATAGTAAGGGCATCATCTTCCTCCAGTAAGGCTTTAGCCAGCCCAAAGTCAAGCACATGGGGTTGACCGTCTGAACTTACCAATATGTTCGATGGTTTGAGGTCACGATGTATAACAGCTTGCAGATGAGCAAACAGAAGAGCCTTGCAGACCTTCCGCATAAGGACAAGAATCTGAACCTGTGACAGTGCTTTGCTCTTAACGTACTGGTCCAAAGGTACACCATCAATCAACTCCATGGCATAGTAATACATTCCCTGATGTAGGCCGCTGTCATAAATCCGAGCGATGTTGGGATGGTCCAAACGTGCGGTCAGCTCCACCTCACGCTGAAAGCGAGCCTGGGCTTTCGGGGACTCGATTCTGTGAGAGACCATAAGTTTCAGGGCTACCTGCCGTCGGGTGCTCAATTGCTCGGCACGCCAGACTATTCCCATACCACCTTCACCCAGAGGTTCGATGATCTTGTATCCTTCGATATCGGGATATCTATCCATCTGCTCGGCACGAAGACCCAGAGCCACCACGGAAAGAGGCGGAAGGCTTTGGTCGTCCTGAGGCGGTATCGAGGCGGTTTTTTTTACTTCTTGCCAGGCTGGGGGCGGTTCTCCCGCGAACATGCGAACTTCTAACTCACCGAGAGTTTCTGATTGACCTATGGCTACACGTACTTCGCCGGCCGAGCCTAAACGTACCCTGCATCCCTTCCGGGCTTTCTGCTCATCTACACGGCGACGAGTGATAAGTCTTCCGCTTTTCCAAACTTCTACGTAGGCCATGGTGACATCCGATGAAATGCGATCGAACAGGGATAACTATAGTGTTGTTCCGTTGAGGTAGAGTCCGATGAAAACATACTATTGTGTTTCATTACTGAACCCATTCTGAACAAAAATACATCTGTCGTTTTCGACTATCTTTTATTATACCATAAGGTCTTGAAAATTCAAGATTTGAGAATAGCTCTTGAAAGATTAGGCAGCTATTGGTAGAGTTTTTTTGTTCCTATATCGCTTACGATAGTGTTGGAACAAATGACGTGGTTATGTTTGGTGATGCCATCCGACAAGCTACCGTCGGTAAAGGTTAACATTGGAGAGAAAGGAATTGCAAACTTATGACCAACCGTCTCAGACAAAAATGGCTTGGTGTTGCCTTAACGATGGCGATAACGTATCCAATTGTTTCATCGGCAAAAGATGATGCAGTTGTCATCGAAGACGCCCGGCATTTGAAGGTTTTTTACCAAAAAAACCGGTTTGCAGGATGGCCGGCTAACAACGGCATCTGGCAGTGGGGCAACGAAATCCTGGTAGGTTTCAACCTCGGCTATCTCGCGCCGCCGGAGGAAAAAGGGTTGCATCAGATCGATCCTGTCCGCCCGCGTAGCAGCATGCTTGCACGAAGCCTGGATGGCGGCGAGACCTGGGCGGTCTGCGAAGCCGGATATCCCGACGGCGAACTGCGGTCGTTCCCTACTGACATTACGTTCGATGCGTCGGGGTTCGCTCTGAACGCTCGCGGTGATCGGGCCTTCATTTCACTCGACAGAGGCCGAACCTGGAATGGACCCTTGCGTCTGCCCTTTGCCGATTTACACCTGCGTGCCCGCACCGATTATCAAGTGCTCGGACCAAAAGACCTGATACTCTTTCTCACTGCGCAAAAAACAAATGATCGAGAGGGCCGGCCGTTTTGCGCTCGCACGCGAACCGGCGGCAAATACTGGAACCAATTTGCCTGGATCGGGCCGGAACCGCCCAGCGGCTACTCGATTATGCCGTCTTCAATTCGCTTACCTAACGGCGACCTTCTTGTGGCTCTGCGCCGCCGTGACAACAACCCCGCACAGCACAATTTCATCGAGCTGTTCCGTTCACGGGATGGCGGCCTAAGCTGGCAATGGCTGGACGAACCACGCACCGAACGCTACATCGCCGCGACTATCTGGTCGGTGCCCAAAATCGATTAACAAGAAGAAATAGCCACGCATTTGGGCAACATTGATAGCCCTCAATTGTTATCTGGGGGAATATGTTGTCGTAAATTGTCGTTGTAATTATGAATTGGAAAATTTCAGTAAAATAAGTTATATTTATACGAATCGATTTTCAATATTATTCGAAAGGTACACAACGATGTCTGCGGCAGAGGCAAAAAAAATCCTGGTCCCGCTCTTGTTATGCTTCTGTTTGGTGCCGCCGCAATTCCTGCACGCAGAGCCTGCTCAAAAGCAAAACGACAATATACACCCTGATGGTGCCGTCGTAAAGAGAGTGCTCGACTTGCGCCATGCAGTCTCGAAAGGGACGCCTTACGGCGGAGAAAACCTCCTTAAAGAGGATGCCTGTCTATTCGACGGCGTGCCTGTATCACTGATGGGCAAAGCGACAGAAGGGTTTCAGGTTCGTGACGTAGCCGCAGGTTCCAACTTCGTTCAAATCGAAAAACGTGCCCTCGGACTCGAGCTTACATATCAAAAAAAACATGCTGGCCAGGCTACGTTTTATGATGTTACCATTAGTGATAAAACCGGCAAAGATCGCGCTATAACTTTAATTTATGCCATCCCTGTTCCAGCCAAACGATGCTGCTGGTTACAGGATCCGCGTCGAAGTATGATGGTCGAGCCGGTTCGTGAATATGTCAATGTTAATAGATTTTCAGTGGGAGCCAACGGCCAACTCTCGCGGTATCCATTTGCGGCTGTGACTGCGGATAATCAGGGGTACGCCCTGGGTATCGACATGGCTCGGCCAGCCTTTTTTCGTGCGGGTTACAACTGCCGAACTGGTGAATTGTTTCTTGCTTATGACATTGGCCTTGCACCCGAAAAGCCTACTGCCCACCTGAGATTCTGTCAGTTCAATTTCAATCCGAAATGGCGATTTCGTGCCGCTCTGGCCCGGTATTATGAAATCTTCGGCGATCACTTCCGCTGCCGTACACCTCAGCAGGGTCTCTGGATGCCTTTTGCCAAAATCAGCAGCGTCAAGGGCTGGCAGGACTTCGGTTTCAAGTTCAAGGAAGGCAACAATGAAACCGCGTGGGACGATGAGCACAATATCATTACCTTCCGCTACACCGAGCCGATGACCTGGTGGATGCCTATGCCCAAAGAAATGCCCCGAACGCTGCAGGCTGCCTTGGGCCATGCCCGGTACCTCGCTGAGGAAAAGTCAGACCCTCGCGCCAAAGCATTTTTCACGAGCGGCTATCACGATGAAACCGGGCAATTTTCTGCGCGATTGCTTAACAGGCCCTGGTGTGACGGCGCGGTCTGGAGTATTAACTCGATGCCCGGTGTTCAGGGTGAAATCACAGAGTTTAAAAACAAGTGGAACGCGAAACTCCGAGAAGAACTCTACGGAACAAAACGCAAAGCCGATTTAGATGGAGAGTATATCGATTCGAGTGAAGGCTATGTGACCGACGAGCTGAACTTTCGCCGCGACCATTTCGCAGCGGCTCAAACACCTCTTACATTCTCACTTGAGGGCTGTAAGGTCGGCATCTTCCGGGGCCTGACGGCATATGAATATGTTCGTGCTATTGCCGGCGATATTCATCGTATGGACAAGCTTATGATGGCCAACTCCACCCCCATCCGCTTATGCTGGCTGGCACCGGAGTTGGATGTAATGGGCACTGAAACGAACTGGAATCCCGGCCGAACATGGCGCCCGATGTCTGACAGCGACCTGCTATATCGTCGAGCACTGTGCAAAGGCAAACCATATTGTTTCCTGATGAACACCCGTTTTGAAGATTTCACCCATGAGCTTGTTGAAAAATATATGAAGCGTTGTCTTGCTTATGGCATGTTTCCTGGTTTTTTCAGCCACAATGCTTCACAGGGCCATTATTTCACACGACCAGAACTCTATGAAAGGGATCGAGACCTCTTCAAGAAGTATGTACCACTATGCAAGCTGGTGGCCGAAGCGGGCTGGGAACCGATTACCCTCGCTCGCTCGAGCCACGATCGCGTCTATGTCGAGCGATTCGGGAGCCAATACCTCACGGTTTTCAACGACGGGATCGAGCGTTGTACTGTAACCATCACTATAGAAGGCAAAACACCGGTAGCGGGCCGAGAGTTAGTGTATGGCCAAAAGCTCAACTGGCGTAACGGACAAACCACCCTTACACTTGCTGCCGAGGATGTTGCCGTTATTGAAATGAAGTGATTCAGAACCTTTACCAATCATATTCAATTTCGAATCGCTGTCCACCCGAATAACCTCGTCCACCTTGTCATTAAAGGACTTACGTAAACTTGCTTCGTGCAACTAATTGTATTATCTTGGCGGCATGAATGCCACAAGGAACCTTCTGACAAACCTCTGTAACCTTCTTGTTTGTGCTTGCGAGGCGTTTAGATATGGTCTGACTTTCCTGCGGGCTATCCTTTGTTCCAGGGCGGTACTGGCTGCCAAGAAACTGCGATTTTGAGCTGAAAATCGGTCTGGATTTTGTCTCCAGGGGTTCATAGCGGGGGCATCATATGGGGGTCTAATGTGAGTTTACCACAAGAAGTAACCTCTTGCAGCGCAAGCCCTTGAAAACGATAAGGTTATATAGATCCTATACGTAAGGCCTAAATGGCTTATTTGAAACCTAAAAATATATATGGCAAGACCTACTGGTACGTAGTCGAGTCACGAAGAGTAAACGGACAGGTAAAAACCGTCAACCTCGCTTATCTGGGCAAAGCCGATGATATCCTGAGTCGATGGCAACAACTCTCGACGCCAAAGGATTGCCTTAAATCATACAGCCACTGTTGTAATCAGTACTATTCGAATAAAGTATCGATACTCTGTCATTTGAAGCCCTGTTCCGGAGTGAATATGGGGGGGCTTACAAACTGGGCGTCAATCCAGGCAGTTCGCCTTGCCAGCCAATCCTTAAGATGGTCTATCTCCTCTTGAAAACTGCCAAAACGAGGCGCGGCGTTGCGCCATCTATATTGACCCCACGTTACAGAACCGCCGCGTATGTCGAAGATCGGACTCATGCCATAAGCGCGGAGCACCCATCTAAATTGCCCGTTACTGCGGAGCTCAGGATGAGTAATCCACGTGCCCGCACCTGTTCTGGCATCAAATATAGCGTGATGCTCGCCTGTGTTCTCACATTTTACCCAGGCGGCGAGTGTCATAGCAGATGTTGGAATATCTTCGGCAGGGAAATTAGAGCCATCCAGATCGAGGTAACCGCCGCTTGCGAATTTGGCAGCTCCACCGTGTTTGCCATCGGGCTCTGCTGTGACGTTGCCTTGTACCGTGCCGTCATGGCCTTTGCCGGCTCATGGTCAACTTTTTTTGCCGAACCTGCGGTGTAGCTGAAATTGGTCTTATAATCCAACCTGTCAGCAAACTCGACCAAATCGTAAACATCTGAATTAATTCCGGTGATATTTGAATCTCAACTGCTTCTTCAGTTCTTGTGGTTCGCAAGTACCAGCCAGTTGAGTGTTCAAAACGTTATAAACTTTTCAAGGAATAACTCTTTTTTAAGGCTCTATTCAACTGCGGATGTTATTTTCGGTAATGACAGGTCAGAAAAGACGCGGGGATGCTCCGAGAGTCAATTTTACCCGAGAATTGAAGCTGAAATCAGTTGAAAATTTGCGATGGATTTTGTAATCTAATGAAAACTGTGATGCACCATTTTATGTATTGCTTGTGAGATAAAAGCAAAGGTTTTAAAGATGGGTTGGGAAACATTTTTCTGTTTCGGTGTTCTCATACTGGTATTAGGTGGATTGACAAATATATCTTGGGAAAGTTAGTACATAAGTAGAACCTATTGATTGGTACTCTGGAGAAGTAACATTGTTCCGGATTTGCTTTGTTGATGACGACGACTAAGAGCAGAGCCGTTATCTGTGGAAAACGATAACGCAGAAATCAGAACTGCTTATAGAAATTACCTCAAAGCGAAGGCACGTCTGGCCGGGGTCCTTGATGCCTGGAAGCAGAACGCTAACGGTGGATTAGTACTTGCCGAGAAGGTTGTAGTTGACTATCCAGACGTGCCTATCGTGTTCTACTCCCGCAAGGCCACACTTGAGGACGTGGTTCGATGTATGGCCGCCAGGAATGTCTGGTCGGTGGAGAGGAAACCGACGGGCAAAGATTCAGCCGACACAATCGAATTGACAAGATTAGTTCAGCAGCGCATTATTCGTCGATTCAAGATGGCTATCTCGAAGGCTGACTCAGGTAAATTGGAACGTAAGAAAGAGGCTGCTGAAGTTCTTGTGGAAATGCTGCGAGGGTTTGGCTGAATGCGGAATATACATTCTGAAGTTGAGTTTTTTCCGTAGAAACTAAGGTCTTATTAAAGGAAAGCTGGAATGCATTCGAATCTTATCTCGCCACACGGGGATAAACTGATTAATTTGGTTGTCGATCAAGAAAGGGATAAGGAGCTCAAGCATCTTTCCCGGGATTGGCCGTCCTGGGATCTCACGCCCCGCCAGATTTGTGACCTTGAACTTCTTGCCAACGGTGGTTTCTCACCTCTTGAGGAATTTCTTTGTCGAAATGATTATGAGAGTGTTTGTGAGAAGATGAGGTTGGCCGACGGCACTATTTGGCCAATCCCGATTATGCTTGATGTTACTGAGGAGTTGGCAAAGAATCTGGGCGAGGGCTCGATTCTGGCGCTGCGAGATGCCGAAGGTGTTATACTCGCTGCTCTCACTGTGGAGCAGATATGGCAATCTGATCTTATGCACGAAGCCCAGCAGGTATTCGGAACGACAAATCCAGAGCATCCGGGCGTTGAGTATTTACAGCATCGCACTAATCCGTGGTATGTGGGTGGTAAATTAGAGGTTCTGCAACTACCCCACCATTACGACTTCGTTGAATTTAGACTTACACCAGCTCAACTCAGGGAGAAATTCACAACTTTTGGATGGCACCGCGCTATTTCTTTTCAGACGCGTAATCCCATG
This sequence comes from Planctomycetota bacterium, assembly GCA_043824065.1. GTDB lineage: Bacteria > Planctomycetota > Phycisphaerae > Sedimentisphaerales > Anaerobacaceae > NIOZ-UU13. The sequence continues at coordinate 11,233 of JBDRTM010000414.1, forward strand.
CACCGTGCTCACCAGGAAATCACTTTCCGCGCAGCAAAAGAAATTGAAGCAAACCTGCTGATTCACCCGGTCGTCGGAATGACAAAGCCCGGTGATGTGGACCATTACACGCGTGTAAGATGTTATATGTCGATACTGAAACACTATCCTCATCATACAGCGATGATGAGTCTTCTACCGCTTGCCATGCGAATGGGTGGTCCGCCGGAGGCCGTGTGGCACGCTATTATTCGTAAGAACTTCGGATGCACACACCTGATCGTTGGCAGAGACCACGCAGGCCCCGGTTCCGACTCAAGCGGCCAGCCGTTCTATGGCCCGTACGATGCCCAGGAACTGCTGCAGAGTCATGAGCAGGAGCTTGGTATAAAGATGGTTCCCTTCAAAATGATGGCGTATGTGGCAGACCTGGATGAGTATATGCCGATAGATGAAGTTCCACAAGGTGCCGATGTCAAAACACTTTCCGGCACCGAGCTTAGAGAGCGTTTGGCCACGGGCCGGGAGATACCTTCGTGGTTTTCCTTCCCGGAAGTGATTGATGAACTTCGGCGGACCTATCCACCGCGAAGCAAACAGGGGTTCACCGTGTTCTTTACAGGCCTGCCGAGTTCCGGAAAGTCCACTTTGGCAAACGTTTTGTTGGTGAAGCTGTTAGAAGCTGGAGGACAACCTGTCACCTTGCTGGATGGAGATATTGTTAGGAAGAATTTGTCGTCGGAACTTGGCTTCTCGAAAGAACACCGTGACCTGAATATTCAGCGAATTGGCTTTGTTGCATCGGAGATAACTAAAAACCGTGGTATTGCGATATGCGCTCCCATCGCACCTTATGACAGTGTACGAAAGCAAGTCAGGCAGATGGTAGAAGCCGGGGGCGGTTTTATCCTTGTTCATGTCGCCACGCCTGTAGAAGTGTGCGAGCAGCGAGACCGCAAGGGGCTCTACGCCAAGGCACGTGCGGGAATCATCAAGGAGTTCACCGGCATATCGGACCCTTACGAGGAACCGGACGATGCGGACGTAGTGCTGGATACGACCGATTCGTCACCGGAAGAATGCGTGCAGGCGGTTATCCTGCACCTTGAGAAAGAAGGCTATATAAGTTCAAATGACTGAATGTGGACAATCTAAAACAAAACTTAGAAGTTGTTAAGAAGTATGTGTACCAGGCGGGTCAGGCAATTTTCCAAATGGCCGCGGAAGGTTTTGAAACTGCTTACAAAGCAAATGAAGACCCCGTTACAACAGCAGATCTTAAAGCGGACAGTATTCTCAGAGAAGGCTTGACCGAGGATTTCCCTGGCACTGGCTGGCTTTCGGAAGAAACACGTGATGACTATTCGCGTTTAGACAAGGAGTTGGTTTGGGTCGTTGATCCCATCGACGGAACCAAAGAGTTCGTTAGTGGAATTCCTGAGTATGCAGTGTCTGTGGCTTTGGTCGAGGATGGACTGCCTGTACTGGCAGTTGTGTACAACCCGGCGACCGAAGAGCTATTTGCCGCTGCTCACGGGCAAGGGGCGTGGCTGAATGGAGAAGCGATCAATGCTGAGCATGCGCTAGAGGCAAAGCCGGTGTTGCTTGCAAGCCGTTCAGAGATACGACGAGGAGGGTTTGAACCGTTTGAGCCTTTCGCGGAGATACGGCCGTGCGGCTCCATCGCGTACAAGCTGGCCCTGGTCGCTGCCGGCATCGCAGATGCCACTTTCAGTCTTGGTCCGAAGAATGAGTGGGACATTGCTGCCGGCGTACTTCTTGTGAGCGAGTCCGGTGGCAACGTAACTAATCGAAGTGGTGCACCATTTACTTTCAACCAACGTTCAACCTTAGTTGACGGGATTGTGGCCACCACCAAGCGTGCCCTTCGGCCGGTGAGGATGCTGATCGAGCGGGTCACATTCTGAGGATAAAGGGGCCAGGCGTAACGGCACCATCTCCAGATACAAAATATCGGGCAAATGCGGTGGTCCCCTTTTGGCAGCACCGCTGACAATTTTCCATACCAACGCCACAATGTTTATCGCCTGTTTCGGTATAGGGAAGCATCTACAGTTGAAGTCATCTTATCAATGTCTAAACAATTGCCGAGAAAGTCATTTACCCGGCGGCATTGCGGTAGTGGTTCCTGGACCATATCCTTGTAGCCAATTGAAATCATTGAAAAGTTACCTTGTTGGTTTACCCACTGGTAAATCTTTTCCAGGTCTTTTTCAAACAGCTGGGTAAGCTTTTCATCACTTATATTGGCACCTTGTTGACCAGTCCGCTCAAGCATAGCCCTTTAGGGTTCTCGACAGATGTAGAGGACGGAGGGCAGAAGACGGTTGGCGAGTATTGCGTATCGCGTATTGCGTATTGCATAGATCGTAGCCCAAGGTTGCATCTGGTAGTCTGAAATCCGAAATCCTAAGCCCTAAATCCTAAACAAATCCAAATTACACAAAATTA
>JBDRTM010000415.1:0-13008 GCA_043824065.1 Planctomycetota bacterium
GCCAACGAAAAAGAGATTCTTCGCTTCGCTCAGAATGACAGCTTTGCTGTCACTTTAGGCACTTCAAACTTACCCATGGCACGAGTCCCTAAGGGACGAGTTAGTTCACTTATTCGGCACACTACTCATTTACTCATCCACGCATTTAGTCCCGCTGCATACAGTCAGTGAAGGACTTGAGGTCATTGGCCCACTTTTTAGCTTCCAGCAGGTCAATCTTGTCCTTTTTTACGAGCATAGCCAGATGCTTTTCCAACGTCAGCATTTTTTCGTCGGGCCTGTTTCGGGTCTTTGTTTGCAGTTGCGAATAAATTTGCTCTACTTTGCCGGTACGAATGAGGTTGGCACAGGCGTAGTTATTATTAAGTATTTCCATCGCTACAATTCTGCCGGTTCCATCCTTTTTTGGTATGAGCTTCTGGCAGATAATATAAGCCAAACCCAGGGACATTTGATTACGGACCTCAGATTGTCGGCCGGCGGGAAAGTAATCCAGTATCCGTGTTATGGTGCCGGTCGCATCTCTTGTGTGGAGTGTGGAGAAGACCAGGTGGCCCGTTTCGGCGGCCATAAGGGTCATAGATATTGTCTCGGCGTCTCGCATCTCACCGACGAATATTATGTCAGGGTCCTGACGGAGCATTTCTTTCAAACCTGCAGCGAAGGATTCGACGTCCCTTCCGAGCTCGCGCTGGGAGGTGATGGAGTATTTCTGGGGGAAGATGTATTCGATGGGGTCCTCGACGCTCATAATTCGGCAGGCACTTTTTTCGCTGATTCGGTGGATTAGTGAGGCGATTGTTGTGGATTTACCTGCGCCTGTGATGCCGGTCATTAGGACCAGGCCGTGCTTGCGATTGATGATGTCTTTCCAGACGTCATTTGGGAAGCCTATGTCCTCAACTTTTGGTATATCCAGTGATAAGGCGCGGATTGCTCCGGCTATGCCGTCGTTTTCCCTGAAGATGTTGATTCGAAACTGCAATGAGCCGAGCCGGTAAGAGCAATCGACGCTGTGCCGGGCCCGGAATTTGCGCAGATTTTCGTTGCTTAGAAGCGGATAGAGGAGCTGCTTTGCCATCTGTGGGGTTACGGTTGGGCCTTTGAGTTTGACCAGGTCGCCGTCGATGCGATATGCAGGCGGGGCGTCGACCTTGATATGCAAATCGGAGACCCGCATAGCACCGCGCTTTTCAAAGTAATTCAACATATCAAGGATGCTTAGCTTGCCCAGCTCTTTGGTCGGGTAAACCTTTGCTGAAGCAGAATGTTCTTCGGCCATATTTGCCTCCACTGGAGCAGGTTAGTGTTGTGAAAACGCAAATTGCCAGTTTGTCGGCCCTTGTTGGCCAAGTATAGTATATCACGACAGCTGTCCCAAAGCAAAGGCCAAATTTTTTGCGAGACCCACCTTATCCGTTTTTTGTGTAATTTGTTTGGTTCGAGGATTTAAAACAAAGAGGGGCAGAATAATAGATTGCTTTTTATTTTTTCTTTTTGTTAACCAGCCAATCCTGGAGGTTTTTGGCTAAAACTTGCACATCTTTTTTCTCCATAATGTGTTCGATTATAGCCGGAGGGACTTTGAGCTTTACCATTGCCTTGTTGGCCCTTTGCCAGAGCCGATTTTGCTTGGCCTGCGTATCGGCCAAGTAGAGTTCTGTTACCAGCTCGCTTAGTTTGCCGAGCATTATCGTATCAAGGTTGTGGTAATAGCCTGATATAACGTCCTTCTGGTATTGAGAATAGTCATTTTTAGCCATATTCTTAAATAATCAAATAGCAGCTTGCTGGCAATAATTTATTGTTTGAAAAGAAAAAATAAAAAGACAATTTTTTCTTATCAAAGTATGCCTAACCTCGATTTTGCAGAAGACTTAAGGAACTTACAGCTAAATCAAGTTATCGGCATTATTAAGAGCGTTTTTTGCTGGCTTTGTCGTGATGACCGGCTATAATCTCGTGATGCGTTATGGCGTCTCTTCGACCCATTCGGCTACGCTCAGGGTAAACTTTGTTCGCTCAGGACAGGGATGCGTATTGTGTGAATCCAGGGGTACCTGCGATACTGGCATATATGAGTATGCGAAAGAATATACTACCTATTTTGGTTTTATTGGTGTCGGCAAGACCGGGATTGGCTATTGAAAACCAGCAAGCCGCGGTGATTGTGGGCCAAGATTTGCACATGGCAGGACGAGCGGTTATAAGCCATCAATTGAGCACGGGTGAGCATATTCTGGTTTTCCGTGACGGGTTTTCGATGTCGATTGGGGCTAATGAGTTTTCCAGCGATAGTGCCGTAGTTTGGCTGGTGCCCGACTCTGCGGGGATGGCGGAAAGCGCAGTCCGCCAAGGACAGAAAGCCGGCGATGGGGCCCGCATTGGATATGAAGCAAAGGTATATTTGCAGGGCGGTTTATCGGTTAAGAAGGCCAAAGGCGCCAGGATGACCGACCTGAGTGAGACGGTGCTTGAGCAAGGGCAGGTTATGGTAATTCGGTTCGGCATCAGCGGCGAAGTTTTTGTGACGGCGGACAAGAGGGAAATAGCCGAGGCACGTGGATTAGAGCTTTACGCAAAGGCCTTTGCGGGGCTGCGGGAGGCTAAGATTTTGCCGATGAGTGTTGAGGCCGAGCCACGAGAGCCTAAGCCGGTGGCGGAGAGAGCGGAGCCGGAAGAGCCGGCTGATGTTGGCGCTGAGCCGGAAGCGAAAGAACCGCGCTTTCGGTATCCGATTAATCTATCAGGCGCCGGTGAGGCCGCTCCGAAGATAGAGTGGGACGACAAAGCAAAGATTGGGACGGTGATAGGCAGGTTCTATCTGTGGCAAAAACAGGATGAAGAGGGTGGTCTGCTGGAATTGCAGGCTGATAACGCGGTTATATTCTATTCGGGCCAGGAGCTTGATACCGGTGAGAAGGAATCAGGTGCTGAAGGTATTTTGGCCGGCGGGGCTATAGGGGCGATTTATTTGTGCGGCGATGTTTTGATGACCGAGGGTCGGCGCACGATTCGGGCCGATGAGATATATTATAACTTCGAGGCAAAAAAGGCGCTTGGGGTAAATGCGGTGATGAGGAATTTCGATGTCTCCGGAAGGGTCCCGATTTATGTCAGGGCGGCGAAGTTAAAACAGGTGGCGGAAAATATTTTTGCGGCTGATAATATCACATTGACAACGAGTGAATTTTACCTGCCTCAGATTTCACTTACTGCTTCGAGTGTGATTATCACCGATACGACGACTATTGACGAACAGCAGGGCAGGCTCTCCAAGGGCAGCTACGAGGCACAGATGCGTGATGTGCGTTTGAAGATGTACGATAGGACGATTTTCTATTGGCCTTTTTTGCGCAGTAATCTGCAAAGGTCTGATATTCCGCTCAAAAGTGTACACGTCGGGCATGACAGCAGGTGGGGGACGCTGGTTGAGACGCGATGGTTCCTGTCCCGGTTACTTGGATTGGAAGAGCCGGAAGGAACGGAAACCACTCTTGCGCTGGACTATTACAGCGAACACGGTTTCGGCAGCGGGATAGAGGTCGATTATGAAAAAGAGAACTATTTCGGCAAGATTTTGGGCTATGTAATTAACGATGAGGGTGAGGATTATCTCGGCAGGCACAGCAGTCGTAAGGACCTTGAGCCGGAACGTGAGCTTCGCGGTCGGTTCAGCTGGCAGCACAGGCAATTTCTTCCTTACAACTGGCAGCTTACCACTGAGGTCAGCTATATATCTGACGAGAATTTTCTCGAAGGATATTATCGCAGTGAGTTTAATATCGGCAAGGAGCAGGAGACTCTGGTTCACATGAAGCGTATTGAGGACAACTGGGGTCTTTCCTTTTTGGGCAAGCTGCGAACAAATGATTTTGTCGATAAGCTGGAAGAGCTGCCCGGTGCTGAATTCCATTGGACCGGCCAGTCGTTTCTCGATGACAAGCTGACATTCTACAGCGACAGTCAGGTCAGCCGATTCCGTCAGCGTTACGCTGCGGAGAGTATACCGGCGGGTCCAGAGCAGCTCTTTACGTTTATGTCAACGAGAAACGAGGTTGATGTGCCGATGATGATTGGCAAGGCGAAGATGGTACCTTTTTTAGCGGGGACGGTGGCGTATGAAGATGGGCTGGGTTTCTATAGTGAGCTTGACGGTGAAACGGTGGAAAGGGAAGATGGTGTTTGGTTTGGTGAAACCGGTGTTCGTGTATCGTCTCAACCGTACTGGAAGGTTTTTCCTGATGTCAAATCGCAGCTCTGGGACTTGAACCAGCTGCGGCATATGATAAGGCCGTATTTAACGGCTGTGGCTTACACCCAGAGCGATTCGGTAATCGAACAACGTGATACATTGAACGTAGGTATTTCACAGCGGCTGCAAACCAAGAGAGGCATTGGTGATAAGCAGCGAACTGTTGACTGGATGCGGCTGGATATGGACGTTACCTGGGTGAATGATTCTGATGATGCGTCTGCGGGGCCGGACCGGTTCATCTGGAACAGGCCGTTTATTCCGCTGGTAAACAGGTTCAGCCCCTTGCTGAATCCACAAGACCGATACGACAGGCGCAGCGGCAACATATTTGGGCCGAGGCGTAATTATATCGGCGCCGACTATATCTGGCGTCTGAGCGATACTACTGCGGTATTGTCTGATTTGAATTTTGATATGCAAAGCGGTGTGGTTCAGCAGCTTAATGTTGGTTTTTCGCACCTGCGCTGGCCTGATTTGAATTATTATATAGGTAGCAGGTATTTAAGACGGATTGATAATGGTCTTGGCGAAAAAGGCTCGAATATGTTTACATTTGCGGCCACATACGTCCTTGACCCGCGATATACGGTGATATATTCTGCACAGTATGATTTTGACTACGGTGCGGCATTGCGAAGTGATATATCGCTTATAAGGCGGTATCACAGGATGTACTATGGTTTTACGTACAGTTCGGATTCGTCGTTAGACAGGCAAGCTATTGTGTTTAGCGTATGGCTTCAGGGCGTGCCGGAATTAGCGATAGGGCCGAGAAGATATATGGGATTGGGCGGTTCGGCAGGGTACTAATTATTGATTCGGCCCAGGTAAATTTCCGATATTGGTTATTGGGGATTGTATGAAACGGAACAAAAAGCAAAATTGAGGTTAGGCAGAAAACTTAGAAAATAGTAGATTGATAAAGGAGAATGTTATGGCGTTGGTTAATACCAAAAAGATGTTCGAGATGGCTTATAAGAACGGCTATGCAGTAGGTGCGTTCAATGTGAATAATATGGAAATCACGCAGGGTATTATTAGCGCCGTGGCAGAAGAGAAGGCCCCGCTTATCCTGCAGGTTTCGAGAGGCGCGCGCGAATATGCAAGCATTAGCTATCTAAAGGCGATTATCAATGTGGTAGTCGAGGAAAATCCGGACATTCCCATCGCGATAAACCTGGACCACGGAGATAATTTTGAGACCTGTAAGCAATTTGTCGATGATGGTTTTACATCAGTGATGATAGATGCTTCGAAACAGCCGTTTGAAGAGAATATCGCAGTAACCAAAAAGGTGGTCGAGTATGCTCACGCCAGGGATGTAGTGGTCGAGGCCGAATTAGGGCAGTTGGGCGGTATAGAGGAGGACGTTGTTGGTGTGGATGAAGATGACATAAGCAAACACCTGGCCGACCCGAATCAGGTTGAAGAATTTGTCGAGAAATCAGGGGTTGATTCCTTAGCGGTGGCTATAGGCACCAGCCACGGTGCCTACAAGTTTAAAAAGGAACCAAAGCTGGCTTTCGACGTAATACAAGAGATATCGAACAGGCTGCCTGGATTTCCTCTGGTTATGCACGGTTCGAGCAGCGTGCTAAAGGAGTTCGTTGACCTTATTAATAAGTACGGCGGTGATATGCCCAATGCGATGGGTGTGCCTGAGGAGGCTGTGAGCAAGGCAGCAAAGATGGCGATCTGCAAGGTCAATATCGATACGGATTTGCGACTGGCACTGACCGCTAAAATCAGGCAGGTTTATGCGGAAAAGCCGGGCGAATTTGACCCGCGTAAGTACCTCGGGCCGGGTAGGGAAGCTATTAAAGAGATGGTCAGACATAAGCTGCACGTTTTGGGTTGCGCCGGAAAAGCGGCGGAGTGTGTATAAATTGTAGTTTGTCAATTTTACCCCGCTGTTTTGCAAAGAAGAATCAAAACAGCGAAGTACTATTGAATTTTAATATTGGAAATTGGAAATCGAAAATGAGCTATTTATTTTCAAGAAATTCAAGAAATAGGAGTGGTGGTATGCAGAAGACAGAGGACAGAGGACAGAGGACAGAGGGCAGAGGACAGAGGACAGAGGGCAGAGGACAGAGGGCAGATAATCTGACTTCTAACTTCCGACTTCTGACTTCTGACTTCCGACATCTGATTTCTGTAAGCTGCTTTGCAGCGTTTTTGTTGTTTGCCTGTTATGGCTTTGCGGCTCAATCTAACAATGCGACGGCGTCACAGTCTGCGCCGGTAAGCGTTGGGGGCGGGTCCGCTGCTTTGCGAAGTAGCTCGCTGCGCAGCACGAGTGCTAAGCTGATTGAACAGGTTTGTTCGGAGATTTACGAGGGTGATTTTGCCGGTGCGCGAGGGCTTGTTGGACGAAGCGATAAACCTGGGAGTGCAGTAATTACCCGGCTTGCCGGTATTATTTCCGAATATGAAGCGACAGAGGAAAAACGCCGGACAGCGCGAAAGGCTGCTTACGAAGAACAGTTATCCGAATTAGCCCGGCACGAGAAGAGCTTTGGCTCACGCCGATTTGGTGCTGAAGAGCCTGGAACAGATATCGATGACGTGAACGATGTCAATGATATTGTTGATACGCTTTCGGTTATTGTCAAGGCGCGTGAGTTTGCAGACGAGGCGCAGAAAGAGCAGCTTCTGTCTGATTCGTTCGTACAAGAGGTTCTACAAAGAGCGATAGATAAGGCCGCTGAGTTCGAGGTGGCGGGTAAATGGATTGAGGCATACATAAATTGCTACTATTGGCTGAAGGCGATAGACCCAAAGAATGAGGGATATTCAGATTATGCCGAGCAGCTTCTGGATAAGGCCGCTATTGCGGCATCTTTTGAGGACAATCCCTGTGAAACCCGCGAGGAGCGTTTCCGGGGAGTGAAGAAAGAGATGTTTATCCGGACGATTATTTACTTAGACCTGCATTACGTCAGCGTTATTGATTATACCCAAATGGCGAGGCAAGCTATCGAGCAGTGCAAGCTGTTAGGGGAAGTGGTGGGGACATCATCCCGATTTAGTCAGGATTCCCGAAGCGAAGATACCGCTTCCAAAAAGACTGAGCTCGAAGTGCTCGACGAAAAAACTTTAGAGCTATCAGAGTTTCTTTCCGAGCAGGGTTCTTTTTTGCCGCCTGATAGTACGAAGCTTGCGGCCTGGTCGGTGTCTTTAGGCGGGCTGTTAGATGGGGTTAATTCCGCCTCGGACGAAACTACAGGGTTTGATAAGCGTAATTTTTTGGTGGTTTTTGAGAAGGTCCTGAAGCTGAATGATGCGACGGTGGATTTACCGCAGCAGGTAGTGATTGCGCAGTTTGTAGATTCAGCATTGTCCTCACTTGACCCTTATACGGTGATAGTCTGGCCCCGGCAGGTGCAGGATTTTGAAAAGATGATGACCAATGAGTTTACGGGTATCGGCATAGAGATATCTAAACAAAAAGGGCTATTGACGGTGGCGAGCCTGCTGCCTGATACTCCGGCATATAAATCCGGTCTTGATGCGGGAGATGTGATAGAGGCGGTGGACGGGGTTAAAACCAAGGATATGTCTCTTAGCTGTGCGGTCCACAAGATAACCGGTCCGAAGGGTACAAAAGTTACGCTGACAATAGACCGACCCGGGGAAGAGGAAACCAAAGAAATTACGATAACCCGAGACAGGATAATTGTTCCAACAATTCGCGGCTGGCAAAGGGCCGATGCGGGTAAATGGCTGTATATGATTGATGAGGAGGAAAGAATAGGCTATGTCCGCCTCACGAGCTTTTCGGCAGGAACCGCTTCGAATTTGGAGGAGGTATTGGTTGAGCTTGAGTCAGAGGGATTGAGGGGATTGATTCTGGATTTGCGTTCCAATAGCGGCGGTCTTTTAGATAGTGCGGTTGCGGTGGTGGATAAATTTATCGAAGAAGGATTGATAGTCAAAAGACAGCAGGGTTTTGGCGGGAGGGCGATACCCGAGATGGCACACAAGAAGAACACGCATCCGAATTATCCGCTTGTTATACTGGTAAATTCGGGCTCGGCCAGTGCTTCGGAGATCGTGGCTGGTGCCTTGGCAGATGAAAAATATGAGCGGGCGATTTTGGTTGGGACCAGGACCCACGGCAAAGGGAGTGTGCAGGGGATAACGAGCTATCCTCTCGGAGGTGCACAGTTGAAATATACGATGGCGCATTATCATTTGCCTTCCGACCAGCGAGTTGAAAGCCGGGAAGCAATGGAAAAACAAGGCAGAGAGGATTGGGGTGTTGGGCCGGATGTTGAGGTTAAATTAAGAAGCGATGAGCTTAAAAAGATGATTGAGGCACAGAGGGACAATGACGTGCTGGTTCAAGCCAACCACGACTACGTCAACGATAAACCGAGAAAACATACGGTCGAAGAAACCCTTGCGGCTGACCCGCAATTGGAGGTTGGTCTTTTGATTGTCAAGAGCAAATTGATTCAGGAGGAAACTCTGGCCCTGGCCAAGGAGCAGCAGGATTATTGATTTGGTGTTTTTCCAACGGGGCAAACTATGTTTCGTCCCATATCTATTGCCTGATGTGAGCCGCGTATTTCGTCGCCGTACCGGCGACGGCTAAACTGCGAGCTTTGGACTCAAAACACGACTTGTTCGGCTGGCAACAGGGTATCGATAGCTTTTAGTTTTAGAGGTGTATTGATTTGGCGAATGCAGAAGAGGTAAGCAGAGATTCTTCGCTGCGCTCAGAACGGCAAGGCCGGTTCGAGCGGCAAAGGCAGGAGAAACTGTCCCGGATTAAGGAATTTGGCATTGACCCTTATGGTGGCAGGTATGAGGGTGCTGAGCAAGCTGAAGGTATCAAGGGCCGATTTAAAGATGGCGACGAGAGCCAGCAGGCCAAAGGTGCCGGCAGGATTGTGCTGTTGAGGGACATTGGGAGGCTGATTTTTATTACTTTGCGTGACCGCAGTGGTACTATCCAGGTCGGCTTGAGCAAAAAGCTTCTGCCTGAGCAGTGGGGGCTTGTGAAATTACTGGAACTTGGCGATATAATCGGTGCGTCCGGTCAGTTAGGTAGGACCAAGACCGGTGAGATTACGATATGGGCTGATAATGTTGTGCTTCTGAGCAAGTGTCTGCTGCCGCCGCCGGAGAAATTTCACGGTCTGTCAGATATCGACCAGCGTTACAGGCAGAGATATGTGGATTTGTGGGCCAATCCTGAAGTGATGGAGCGGTTTAAGACTCGCAGTGCCATCGTCTCTGCGATTCGCGAATTTCTCAAATCCGAAGGTTTTTTAGAAGTTGAGACTCCGATGATGCAGACTATAGCCGGCGGAGCCGCGGCCAAGCCTTTCATGACACATCATAACAGTCTGGACCTGGATTTATTTTTGCGGATTTCGCCCGAGCTGTTTCTAAAAAGACTGCTCGTCGGGGGAATGGAAAAGGTCTTCGAGATAAATCGAAATTTCCGCAACGAAGGGTTGAGCCGACAGCATAACCCGGAATTTACAATGCTCGAAGTGTACCAGGCCTACGGCGATTACAACGTGATGATGGATTTGACGGAGGAGATTATACTCGATGCTCGATGCTCCACCGCAAGGTGTCCTGCGGAGATGCTCGATGCTCGTAAAGATGGGGCGGTGAGACACGGCGGGAAGGCGAGCCAAGGCGAGGAAGCGAGAATCGAGAATCGAGAATCTAACATCGAGATAGATTTTACCCGGCCCTGGCGTCGGGCCCAATACGCGGAGCTGCTGAAAGAATACAGCGGCTGTGATATTGACGATATAGAGGCTGTCAGGGCAAAAGCAAGAGAAATAGCGGATAGCGGACAGCGGATAGCGGATAGTAAAAGCCTAAACGCTAAACGCTATACGCTAAACGCTATAGATGATATGGACGATGCGGTGGTTATTAATGAAGTGTTCGAAGCCACTGTTGAGAATAACCTCATCGACCCGACGTTTGTGCTCGATTATCCGGCTGCGTTGTGTCCGTTAGCCAGACGTAAAAAAGACAATCCCAAATTTGCCGAGCGTTTCGAATTGTTTATCGCCCGGATGGAATTGGCCAATGCTTATACGGAGCTGAATGACCCTGCCGAGCAATATGAGAATTTCCTTACTCAGCTTCGCGGACAGGAAGAATCATTAACAAAGATGGACCAAGATTATATAACGGCGTTGAAATACGGTATGCCTCCGGCCGGTGGGCTGGGTATCGGAATCGACAGGTTGGTAATGGTGCTGACCGGTGCTGCGAGTATTCGTGATGTAGTGCTGTTTCCCCTTCTAAGGCCGCTTGGGAAATAAACATAAAGACACCAAGGAGAAATTAACGCAACAGATAATCAATCAAAGGTTGCGGTTGCGAGGCTCGTGTCGGTTGCGTTTATCGTAAAACGTTATGGAAAACAAAAAACCTATTAGAAGTTTTCAAGATTTGGAGGTTTATCAAACTGCTTATCAAGCAATGTCTAATGAAACAATAGTTTCTTTAACCCAAGCCAAGGATCTATATTCTTCTCTGGTCGACGTAAAAATATGTGAAAGACTAATAGATATATACGACAAGATTAGCAGGCAGTGTTATAATTTGGCACTTGCCTGGGATAAGTTTCGTGAACGCAAATCCAGGACGCAACCGAAAGACGGTACACGAAACGAGTAGCGCAACCGTTGAACGAAACACGCAACCAATGCGTGGCACTTTGTGTCCTGGTCGTAGATTGTGAATTTAGTGGGTGTGGGATGTTAAAATTATTTTTATGGCTGCGGTATCTGCGTAAGAAAAAGATAGTGTTCTTGAGTATTGCTGCGGTTGCCCTTTCTGTGTCGTTGTTGATAGTGGTTTCCAGTTTGTTCACCGGTTTTATCAAAGCGTTCCAGCGAGCGGCGGTTGAAGCAATAGGTGATGTTGTCCTTGCCCCGCCGACTAAGTTTGCAAAATACGATTTGTTTATCGAGCGTTTAGAGCAAACAGAGGTGGTGGAGGCGGCAACAGCGATACTGTCGGCTCATGGTCTTTTACTTTTGGGTAAAGGCAACGTGCGTGCGGTGGAAATTTGGGGGATTGAGCCTGTGCAACGAGCAAAAGTGATGGGTTTTGACCGGTATTTGCTCAGACAAAAAGACTCGCCGGGCAAACCGTCTTTCGATGTTCCCGATTTTCCCGAAAGAATTGGAGGTTTTGTGGGAATAGGGGTGGTGGCGGAGCCTGACGAAAAGACAGATAAGTATGATTTTGATGCGGTTGAAAAGATGTTCGGTCAGGAGGTTGTTCTTACAACCGGGACTTTATCACAAGCAGACGAGCAAGGCAGTCGAGCAGAATTCAAAAGAAGAGTGATGAAATTTACCATTGCGGATGTCGTTGAAACGGGAGTCTATCAGTTTGATAAAGGTTGTGTGTATCTGCCGATAGAAGACCTGCAAAAAACTTTGTACCCGGAGGAGGACTTACCGGTTGCCAGCCGGATTCAAATTAAACTGGCAGATAATACCGAAACTGATGCTGCTCTGGCGGTGATTCGTGGGGTATGGCGTAGTTTCGTTGGAGAACATTTAGGAGCGGACCTGTACCTTATGCAATATACGGGTATTGAAACAGCTAAGCAGATGCAAAGCCGATATGTTGCTGCGTATCGAAAGCAAATGGGGATTTTGTTATTGATATTTGGTGTTGTGAGTTTTGGAGTTATTCTGCTGGTATTCTGCATATTCTATATGATAGTGAGGCTGAAGCAGAAGGATATTGCGATAATAAAAAGTTGCGGGGCGGCAGGCAGCTCGGTGGCCTGGATTTTTGTCGGGTTCGGTGTTTGTGTCGGAACGATTGGCTCAGGCATTGGAGCTGCTCTGGGATACGTTTTTACAAGGAACATCAATACGATTGAGGAGTGGATAAGGATAATCTTTGGATTGAAGCTGTGGAAAAGCAGCGTTTATATGTTTAGTAAGATACCTAATGAGGTTGATTGGGCATCGGCTTTACCTATTGTATTGTTTGCAATTATAGCTGCAGCTATTGGAACGTTGATACCGGCGCTTGTCGCGGCCTGGACGAAGCCGATTGAGATACTGCGATATGAATAACAAAACTAAGAACTCAAAACTAAAATATGTATAAAATTATTCTTTCAATCAGGTATTTGATAAAGCGGCGCATAACATATTTTGCGGTGCTTGCAGTTGCACTTTGCGTGTTTATTGTTGTGGTAGTGATGACGGTAATGGCGGGTCTGGTGAGCGATTTCAAGCAGAAGAACCACGATTTTGTGGGTGATTGTGTGGTCGGGACCGAATCATTAGTTGGCTTTGTGTATTATGAAGATTTTGTAAATATACTGGAGAAGCAAGATTTTATCGAAGGCGCTTCGCCTGTAATAAAAAGCTATGCACTGATAAATCGCAGTGGTTCAGAGCTAAACAAAGGCCTTGAGATTATGGGCATCGAGCCGGTCAGACACAGCCGGGCAACTGGTTTTGGAAAAATGCTATATTATCATAAAGATGATGCATCCAAGGCATTTGAACCGTCTTATGACCCAAATCTTTTAGGGTGTGTGTTGGGGATTGACATGGCTTTGGAACGTGATGCCAAGAGCAGATATTCTTATGAGGTCAGTCCTTTGCGTGTAGGTTTTTCGATAAGTTGTTTTCCTCTTACAGCAAGTGGAGCTGTGTCTAAAGCCGGCGCCGGGCTGGTTAATGCAAACACTTTCTACTACAGTGATACTTCACACAGCGGTTTGGCCCGCC
>JBDRTM010000416.1:0-10873 GCA_043824065.1 Planctomycetota bacterium
AAATCTGGCCACACCCGAACAGATTCATATAGGAAATTCCGGTGGACAATACCCGCCAGGTTCTGGATAATAGTATGAGCGTTCGTCAGGACTTCACAACAGATGTAGTCCTGCCGGGACGAAGGAAACAATCAACCGATGCAAAGATTTGGAGGTTAAAGACCGATGACTAAGAAAATGAACTCACCCAAGGGACTCAATAATTCTAAGAGCAGTGAATACGCCATGGATCGTCGCGATATGCTCCGGGCAACCGGTGCCGCCGTACTTACAGCTTCGGCCTTCCCACTTCACTGGGTAGCCGCTGCCGAAAAGAAAAAACAGAAGGTCCTCTACTTCTCACGCTCAGCCGGTTTTGAGCACGATGCCGTCAAACTCAAGGATGGCAAGCCCAGCATCTCCGATAGAATCCTCACCGAGCTGGGTAAACGCCACGGCTTCGAAGTCGTCTGCACCAAAGATGGCCGCGTCTTCGATGGCGACCTCGACCAGTACGATGCCATCGCCTTCTACACCAGCGGCGACCTCACCAAGCCCAACAAAGCAAAGACTCCGCCCATGTCCCCCGAAGGTAAAAAGAAGCTTCTGCGTGCTATTGCATCCGGTAAAGGATTTGTCGGTTTGCACGCCGCCACCGACTCCTTCCATTCCAAGGGCCCCAGAAACCAGAACCAGACCGAAGTTGACCCCTACATCGCCATGCTCGGCGGGGAGTTCATCGTTCACGGCGCCCAGCAGGAAGCCATGATACGCGCCGCCTCGCCTAACTTCCCCGGGGTAAAGCAATTCGGCCAGGTCCAAAAGCTTAAAGAAGAGTGGTACACCCTTAAGAACTTCGCCAAGGACCTGCACGTTATCCTCATCGAGGACAATGAAGGAATGAAAGGTGACTGCTACCAGCGTCCGCCGTTCCCCGCCACCTGGGCTCGTATGCACCGCAAAGGTCGCGTTTTCTATACCTCATTCGGCCACCGCGACGACATCTGGACCAACCCCGACGTCCAGGACATCATTGCCGGCGGTTTGGCCTGGACCATGGGCAACGTCAAGGTTGACGTAACACCCAATATCGACAAAGTCACCCCCAAGGCCGGTCAGTTGAAATACTAACTCAGCCTCGGGATGAAGTACGAAATATTCGGATGGATGATTAGTGCGAACGTTTAACTTGTGGAAGGGAAAAAGGAATTAGCTAATTTGTGCTCAATCAAGTATCCTTAGGATGTTCGATTGAGATTTGATAAATAGCAGGTGAGTCTTTACCCTATGACAAGAACGATATTCTTGGGAGGCAATGGATATTTATGCGAAAGTATTGTATGTTTCTGATATTTGTGTTAGTGACCGTGTCCGTAGTTCGAGCCGGCGATTGGCCACAATGGCGTGGTCCTTACTTTAACGGCTCCACCGACGAAAAGGACCTGCCTTCAGATTGGAGTAGAACTGACAAAATCGTTTGGAGCGTAGATTTAGCTGGCTCCTCCGCCGCCACACCGATTATTTGGGGTAATAAGGTCTTTCTGTCAGGCGTCGATTCTGACAGGGAAATGCTGCTGGCGATGTGTTTCGACCGCACTAACGGAAAACTCCTCTGGCGACACGATGTGGCAAAGGGAATCAGCCAGGATTCGCGCAGCACCTTCGCTGCTTCCTCCCCGGTTACCGACGGCAAGATCGTGGTCTTCTTCTACGCCAACGGCGACCTCGTATGCTTCGACCTGAACGGTCGTCGTCAGTGGGCACGTAATCTCCATGACGACTACGGGCCTTTCGCATTCCTGTGGACTTTCGGCAGCAGCCCCACGTTGTTTGAAGGCAGACTATACATACAGGTATTACAGCGGGATGTGCCGGTACGAGGTCGTGGTCTGAAAGACAAGAAGAACGAATCGTACGTTTTAGCAATGGATCCGGGTACCGGCAAGACCTTATGGCGTCAGATCCGTCCAAGTAAAGGCCGGGGCGAATCACGTGAAGCGTATTCCACACCGATTCCTTTTTCTTTCAATGGGAATCAACAGTTGTTGATCGCTGGAGGTGATGTGCTGACCGGGCATGACCTTAAAACAGGTAAGGAATTATGGCGATGGGGTACCTGGAATCCCAGGCGCATCACGCATTGGCGGCTGGTTCCTTCTCCGATTACCAGCGATGGCGTTGTCCTCGTCTGCGCTCCCAAGAATGCCCCGGTCTATGCTATACGGCCCACAGGAACGGGTGTGCAGGACGACGGTGCCATCGTTTGGGTCAGCCAAGAGGTTCGAGAAGTCTCTTCGGATGTTCCCACTCCAGCTTTATTCGACGGTGATTTCTTCGTGCTCAGCGACTTGCGGAAGTATCTGTCGCGTGTGGAACCGCAAACGGGCAAGGTTAAATGGACCATCCAGACACCGGGCAGTGCCAAATACGAGGCTTCGCCGCTTGCCGCGGACGGAAAAATTTACATAATCAACCACGCTGGAGAAGCTGCCGTGATTGATGCAGCAAACGGTGATGTCCTCAACTTGATCCCTATGGACAAACCCGGCGGTCGAGAAGTCGTTCGCGCGTCCATCAGCGCCGCATATGGTCAACTGTTCATACGTACGACACGCCGATTATACTGCGTGGGCAAGTAACGCCCGTCCGGTGCGAGCGACATGTCCAGCAGAAGTGGAGGTAATCACACTCCATAGCGCGCAGGGTATATTTATTCATGCGAGCCTCACACACTAACCGCTAACGTTCTTCAAAAGATTTGGCACTTGCCTGATCAGGAGGGTGGTGGGATGAAATACAAAGGATGGAAAGGGAGTGAAGGTTTTCTTCGTTGTTGAAAAAAATTTCAGAATATTTGTTGTTTCAACTGAACTAAGAACAAATCCCAATTCCCACTTTTTTCCGAACAAAAAAGTATTGATGAACCATCTGGCGAAAAAGATGGGTGCGGATGTACAGTGGCTCCGGGGGGGCGATGTCCTTGTGTTAGCAATTTGGCCTTACCGGTATCACCATTTATCAAATAGAGTTCGCCATCAAAGGTGTCACCTACTGCCCATTTCCCATCAGGACTCCCACCAACGTGCCAGTACTTCCTTTGATTCAAAATATGCAGTGTTCGATCCTGCAGGGCGATGTATGCGATGCCATAAGGCTTCTTCAACATCTCCTCGTTTTTAGGCCAGATCGTAAAAAGCACTTTTTTCGGTCCCCACCATACTTCATGTGTAACCCATTCATCGTAGGTTTCTTCATAGAAAGGTCCGTTTCCTGTTCCATCTGCATTGACAATCCACATTCGTTGTTCCGAATCGCCACCAGTTTCCCAACAGTACATAATCAATCCGCTTATTGATGGGTGAGCCTGGCAATGACCTACTCGAAAATCCGTATCGGTTATCTTTGCGAACTCTCCCGTTTGAGTATTTAAGGCCAGCAAACCCCAAGAATCATCATCATATTGCACTCCCAAATATATGTCTTTTCCATTACTATCAACAGAAATGCTTCCGCTGAGCCTTATGTTATCTGGCAGATCAGCTACCTTGTGACGAAACTTATCCTTGTGCTTCTGCTCATCCAAGTACAAGATCGAATCAATGTCAACATCCCATATTTTGCGATCAGATACGTAGTACATCCGATTTCTTGTTCGGCTCAGAAAAGCGTTGCTGGCTTGCTTATCATTGGTGAGCTGAACGATTGTTCCGGTCGTTACTGAAACCGCAAAATACTGATTTGTCCCACTTCGGTCGGATATGAAGACGATGTGCTGACCATCTGCGGTCCAATTAGGGTGCGTTTGGTAGATTTTGTTATCTTTTGCCGCCGAGGTTGTTAGCATGGTAATTTCCAGATCAGTAACCGAATCTTTATAACTGTTCTTCTCAGAAGGAAATTTCCTTGCCACATAATACATACCTTGGCATGATTGAGAGTGATTGGCTTTGATATTGACCGCCAAGATCAGAAATGTTAATCGCAAAATTGTCTGGTACTTTTTTCTCATATTGCACCGTCCTTATCCCTAAAATAACAGTGTCAAAATCCAGCAAGTATGTTTAAGAAAACTTTCGGGTCTTGCAGGAAATAATTACTAAAGGTTATGCATACTTTGCTAAGGACACATCTGACATTTGTCCACATGTATTTTACCAAATTTTGGTCGTCGGGCAATAGGCAGTATTTTCCCAGAAAAACCTTAACGGTACACCAGGAAGTGTTGTAATCCGTCATTGCTGCGATAAGCAGAATGAACCTAATTTGTCCGCACTTTGACCAGCAGGTATTTGACGCCCCATTTCTTGGCCTTTCGGTGAGAGTCGAAGAAAACGTCCAGCCGGTTGCCGCGGATGACACGGCCCCGGTCCAACACTTTAACAGGCTTGGAATTGTTATAGCCCGGCACAATCATTTCGGTGCCGAACGAATGCCTTCTGTCGGCCGACGGGGAACGTGTTGTCTATCACGACGGTGAGGCAGTCGTGTGCATCGAACACGGCACTGGCAGGAAGCTGTGGCGAACGCCTGTCGAGCGTAGTCCACTCATTCCCACCGGCTGGTCGCCGTCGATGCTAATGTATAAAGATGTGGTCCTCTTCTCCGGGCGGAAGCGCTCGCTGGTGGCCCTGTCGGCCAAGGACGGCGAGGAGCTGTGGGCATCGAAACTGCATCCGTCCGGGCACTTATGTCCCGAGGATGTCTTCGTCATCGACGGACTGGTCTGGTCGGGCGACATCGCAAGCGCGCGGCCGCGTTCTACGGGCATGTTCACCGGTCGGGACCCGCACACGGGCGAAGTCAAGCGCGAATTCCTACCGGATGTTGAGCCCTTCGCCGTCATGCACCAGCGGTGCTATCCGAGCAAGGCGACCCAGAAGTACATCATCCCGTCATGGATTGGCACGGAGTTTATCAATCCTCGGACGAAGGAGTGGGAGATCCACCACTGGGTCCGCGGCGGATGCTTCTACGGCATGATGCCGTGCAACGGCTTAATCTACGCACCGCCGCACTCGTGCGCGTGCTACTATCAATCGAAATTGAACGGCTTCAACGTCCTGGCCCCGGCCGCGGAGAAGAAGCGGTCCACTCCATCAGACACAGAGCGCCTGCAACGTGGACCTGCCTATAACGAAATGCGACCCAGCAACGCTGGGTTCCGATCCATACCCGCCGGTGGCGGGGCGAAATACGACCCCTGCCAGCGACAAGCAGGGGTGTCATTCCCGCGAAAGCGGGAACAAGACACGGACAATTGGCCCACGTATCGCCACGACACCGCCAGAAGCGGACATACCAGAACGAAGGTCCCTGCAACGCTCAAACGTGCTTGGCAGATAGAGCTTGGCGGCCGCATTACGCAGCCTGTTATGGCAGATGGGAAGCTGTTTTTGGCATCCGTGGACACGCACACGGTGCATGCCCTGGACGCAGCTTCCGGTGCGAAGCTCTGGAGTTACACAACCGGCGGACGTGTGGACTCGCCTCTCACGATTTACAAGGGGCGTGTGCTGTTCGGTTCGGCCGACGGCTGGGTTTACTGTCTTCGTGCTTCGGACGGTGCGCTCGCTTGGCGGTTCCGGGCGGCTCCGCATGACCTGCGGCTGATGTCGTACGAGCAGCTGGAGTCCGTTTGGCCTGTCTCGGGCAGCGTGCTGATCCAGGGTGGAGTCGCTTACGCCCTGGCGGGCAGGTCGGTGTTTTTAGACGGCGGCATGCGGCTCCTGCGTCTCGAGCCCCTCACCGGAAAGAAGCTTTCTGAGACCATTCTGGACGACCGTGACCCGAGAACGGGCGAGAACCTGCAGACGAGAATCCAGCAGAAGAAGATGCCCGTAGCGCTGCCGGACATCCTTTCCAGCGATGGCAAGTTTGTATATATGAAGTCCCAGCGGTTCAACCTGCAGGGACGCCGTGCGGTCATCGATCCCGAGCACGAGACAGATCAAGAAGGCGAAGGGATCCATCTGTTCTGCCCCACAGGATTTCTGGACGACTCCTGGTTCCATCGTACCTATTGGATCTACGGCAAGAACGCGGGCGAGGGATGGGCTGAGTGGCCTGTTGCCGCAAGGCTTGTTCCGGGCGGCCGGATTCTCGCGTTTGATGATACCAATGTATATGGCTATGGCCGTCACCCACAGTACTTGTGCAACTCGTCTGTACTGGAATACCGGCTCTTTGCGGCCGACAAGAAGCTTAATCCTGAACGGATTGCACGGGTCCTCAAGGCCAAAATCCCCCAAAACACGGTCAACTGGAAAAACCGGGCCAAGCGTCCGGAGTCGGATCTC
This sequence comes from Planctomycetota bacterium, assembly GCA_043824065.1. Taxonomy (GTDB): domain Bacteria; phylum Planctomycetota; class Phycisphaerae; order Sedimentisphaerales; family Anaerobacaceae; genus NIOZ-UU13. The sequence continues at coordinate 6,276 of JBDRTM010000416.1, forward strand.
AGCGCGGTCTCTCGCAAATGGATGATTGAGAAACCTCCGCTGGTCGTCCGGGCCATGGTCTTGGCGGATAGAACGCTGTTCGTCGCCGGTCCGCCGGATGTCGTAGATGAGGAGAAAATCTGGGGCCGCACTCTCGAGCCGGGAGTACAGGCAAAATTGAAAGCACAGGGCGATGCTCTTAATGGCGCGCAGGGCGCCTTTCTCTGGGCCGTTTCGGCCGACGATGGCACGAGGCGGGCCCAGTATCGGCTCGAATCACCTCCAGTCTTTGACGGTATGATCGCTGCCGACGGTCGGCTGTACATCTCCACCATAGATGGTCGTTTGATATGCATGGGCAAGAGGGATTAAAAGGTGCGAGTAAGACGGAACGAGATAGAGTTTTTGTCCGTTCCACTTATACGGGCTATCACAAAGACCATGGCGACCTCATCGTTCTTGCGAGCATCCTGTTGGCCTTGTCGTCATTGAGAAATCGCTCATTGTCCGGATCCCATCGCAGTTTGCGTCCTAACCGCAGACAGATATTACCGGCGTGACAAGTCGTGACCGAGCGATGCGAGACTTCGGCATTGGATATCGGCAGGCTGCGAGTCTTGACGCAATCGAGAAAATTGCGATGATGGCCTGTCATGTACGCATAGCCTTTCTGCATAAAGTTGACCTTCCGCATAATAGCTTTGCTCGATGCAGTTATCTTGCCGGTGTCATCGACACTGACCAAGCCTTCGGTGCCGGCGAATTTGTTTCCCCTGCGGACTCGGCCGGGCTCGGTCTCGTCGTGATAAATCATCTTAACACCGTCGGGGTATGTTGCAATTACCTCGAAACGTACGGGCGTATTGAATAGACCGTCCCTGGGAAACTCGGCCCAGCCTTCGTACTCTGTAGAGCCTGTGTATTGACTGTCATGCGCCCACTGGGCCAGATCGTTGAAGTGTGCTCCGAGATCGGTCAATTGTCCTCCGGAATAATCGTATAACCATCGAAAACTGCCGTGACATCTTCTGGGCGTGTACGCCTCAAAGGGAGCGGGCCCCAGCCACATATCATAGTCAAAGCCTTTCGGAACAGGTTCGGGCTTCTGTGGAGGACATGTCGGGCCGTTATGATAGTAGCAATGCAGGGTATGAAGCTTTCCGAGCATACCGCTGCGAGCAATGTCCACACCAAAACGAAAACAGCCGTTGCTGCGTCGTTGGGTGCCGGACTGATAGACAGTTCCTAATCGCTTCATCGTATCAGCGACGGCCCTACCTTCAGCGATGGTCAAGGAAATCGGTTTTTCGCAATAGATGTCTTTGCCGGCCTTTGCGGCTTCAATGGAAATAATGGCATGCCAGTGGTCCGGTGTTGCTATCAGCACCGTATCAATGTCATTGCGAATGAGTATTTCGCGAAAGTCGTTGTACGCTGCACAGTCTTTGTTGCCGTACGCGGAATCCACTGTGTCCTTTGCTCTAATTCGGTGCTTTGCATCGACATCGCAGACGGCCAGCATGCGCAGGTCATCACAGGTGAGAAAATTCCGCAGATTGTGCATACCCTGACCGCCCAGGCCAATAGCACCCATCGTGAGCCGCTCACTTGGGGCAACCCAGCCCCTCCGAGGGGCTGGGCCGGCTTTGCCCAAGGCCGACGAGGAAACAATATATGGGAAGCCTATTGTTCCCAGAGCTATGGCGGCTGTATTTCTCAAGACATCACGGCGATTAATTTTCTTGGCTTTCATAAGAAACTCCCGACACTCCGAAGTCCACAGGATGCCTTGCGGCAGATGCCTTTCGGCACTACTCCTCAGTCAAGCATAGCAGGCTGCCATCTTCCATTGAAACATAGAGTCGTCCATTTATGCGACTATTGTAACAAATACACTCATCCGGAACAATGAACTTTAAATCTCGAAATTCCCTGTTCGAAATTCGATTTTGCCAAATACCGTTAGGTCAATATAATTAGTTCCTGTTGCGGAAACAGTACGCCTGTTAGAAGCGTATGTATCCATATTTGTCATTCCCGCGAAAGCGGGAATCCAGTTTTTCGCTCTGGACCCCTGCTCCCCGCTTCCGCGGGGACGAGTTTACACCTGCGAAAGCAGGGGAAGGGGTGACATCGTCGATTTTCGTTTTCCGCAACAGATACTAATTAGAAAATCATGGGTTGGCTTACCAAGGTTGACCTGTCGCGTCCTGGCTCCGCCAGGCGAGCCACGACGGGTGCGCATGGGCAGCCCCAAGTCGAGCACGGTCTGCACTACAAAATGCCCGCCAGTTTGAAGTAAGTGCTTAACGTTTGAAGTGCCTAAAGTGACACGTAAGTGTCATCCTGAGGCGAAAAAAAGCTTGCCCTGAGCGAAGCCGAAGGGCCGAAGGATCTGGTCAACGAAAAAGAGATTCTTCGCTGCGCTACGTTCAGAATGACAGCAAAGCTGTCACTTTAGCTCACTTTAGGCATTTTATCCGCCGCGGCGGATTTAGTTCACTTTAGCTCACTCCTCACTAACAATGGATGGTAGTTTTCCCGCAAACTTTTGCTTTTTCCCCTAATCAGCAGGGAACTTCGTGCATTCGCTTGAATTCCGTTGAACCGCGCGTAACGCTCCGCATAACCGGCGTGACTGTAACGCAGCGGAAGACACGTCCGAGTTCATGCGATGGTTATACGGAGTTTTAGCCCCGATTAGTTGTTCGTACGCGTTCACCGATTAGACGACCGATTCTCATTGCTTCTTCCCATACTTCTTTCTGGTCCTCGACCCGTGAGTATGTGTAATCGGATGTCCTGGCATCCGGCCCGTAACGTCTTTTTAATCCACTCATCTCACATTCATCTCCCTCGCCACAGGTCAAGCAGGGAAGGTTGCCCTTAATCATCACTTGCCCAATAAGCTCCATACGTTCCATGTCCTTTAACTCTGTGGCCAATGATTGATTGACGTTATCCGCCGCATCGGGACTCAGGTAGGTTAGGACCGTTGCACACAGCTTGCCCCTAAGCAGGTTATTCACATGTCTCAGCGACCAGAATCTCTCAAGAAGCGCTTTTGTGAAACCGTCTATCTGTTTATAGGGAATATATGCACCAATAATCAATGCCTTGGCCTTCTTGATTCTTTCTGCAAGTTCCGGAAAATCATCCTTAACTTTGCAGATGTTGTCCGGAACACACTGTTTACAGGCAAGGCAAGGTCTGATGTTAATTTGGCTCAGTTTCACAAATTCGAATTCTAATTCGGTTGCATCCAATACGGCTTGAATAAGTCGGTCCGTGTTACTGTTTGCTATAGGACTCCCGGAAATTCCCAATACTTCAATACTCATTATGATGTTCCTGTTATTCTATTAAGCCTTATAACTATGTTTATATGGTTTCCGTATAAAACTCCTTACCTCTCCGAGGGGTAGGGTGGGACCTGCCCTGAGCGCAGTCGAAGGGTTGCCCCACCATTATTTCTTAATTCCAGCCGATGTCGTAGGGTGGCGGCTTGCCCCACCAAATTCTAAATCCTAATATCGAAATCCGAAACAAGCTTGTCCTGAGCAGCGTCGAATGGATTCGAAATCCGAATTGTCAAAATGCCAAACCAGCCCTGATGGTTTGTCATTGTCTTTTGTTTTGAAAATTGAGCTTTTTGAAATTCGACATTGTTTAGGATTTATTGCTTAGTGCTTAGTATTTTAGGTATCCGCTGTCCTCTATCAAAACCTATCATTATCAAGAACAACTCATCGAAAAATGTACCGTACCCGTTTAATCCTCTATTTTGGCTTCCTTCTCCTTCTCTTTTTCTTTTTCTTCTTCTTTGTCAGTCGCTCTTGGAACTCATTGTATCTGTCAGTGAGATCATATATGTACTCGATGATTGCATAGACAAAACTGCGCAGATCGTCCGCATCTTCACGCGATATTGTTATGTCTGTGGGATGTGCCGCCACATTGCGGAACGCGTGTAGTTGTTGGCTCCAATCAAACAATCGTTGGTCGATTACTCCATTGTTTTTCAGTTTACGGATCCCTTCCCCGAGCATGACCGGACGCTTGGGAGCGGAGGTGGATTTAGTTTCGCCAACAATCCGTGCTGGTTCCAGCAGGTCGCGACAAATGGCTTCGAGTGCACGTCCGAACATGACACAGGCGGCGATGTTAGCGTTTGCCTGCAAAGACTTGACCGCTTCCGCAATTGATTCAGAGACCACTTTCGGAATGCGTTCACTCGTGAATATCTTCGGTGGCTCTGGGTAGACTCTGATGGCTTCAGCCCATTCATCATATTCGGAATCATATCCCTCGATCCCAACTTGCTGCGACTCTCCGACTAGGATTGTGCGGCACTTCGGGCACACACCGATGGTGACGCTAATTCCGTAGTGTTCGCCGTCCTGATCTATCCCGCCACTCCTCCTGACGCAGCCATGCTCGATAGCCGCGACTTTTGCTTTGCATTTCGGACAATCAACAATGAACGTTTCTGGAATCGGATCTGACATTCTGTCGTCTCCTTTGGCGAACAATGTTTATATGTTTTCCGTATAACATCCCGGACTTCTCGTCATTCAGAGGAATCCCAGCCGTTGTTGTACCCTCATAAAATACAGACA
>JBDRTM010000417.1:0-12214 GCA_043824065.1 Planctomycetota bacterium
AATCAATCAGAAAGGGGGTTCCTAATGGCCACCGAAGCCCAAACTTGTGCCATAGGTATCCGCGCCAACCGGCCCAACGCTATACGCTATACGCTGTACGCTATACGCTGTACTAATTATGCAAAACAAACCCAATTTCCGAAAAAGTCAAATGAACGTAAGTATCTATTTACAGACGGCTTATGAATATAAATCCAATTGGACACTTGGTCAAAACAAACCCAATTCAAACCCAATCAAACCCAATTGCCTCAAAGCCAAAATGGACGTAAACTTATATGTTATAAAGGATTATGAAAGAAATGACATTTTCGCAGTCCCGGAAAACAAACCCAATTCAAACCCAATTCAAACCCAATCTCGAAACAACGGGGCTAAATATGGGGGCATATAATCCAATAGTAAATTGATAGGCTGATTTTTGCTTGACTGTAAGACCAATAAGTGATAGAATCGCATTGGTCAACAGGAGGGCAAAATATGCCTACTTTAAACAGCTTGTCAGGTCCTTTCAAACAAAGCGGCAAATTAACAATTGCCTCATTTGTATTGCTTGCCATTTGCTTATTCGGCCGATTGGCCGAGGCAGAATATGGCGGCGGCAGCGAGATTATAGCCTCGGCCGAGACAAGTACATATGTGTTTCTGTCAGAACAAAGTAAAGTAGTTAAAACCGGCGGGATTGCCGGCGTCCATGAAACTTACCCCATCGAAGGGCAATTCAGGTTAACTGTCGATTTCGATGCAGGTATGGCCTTATTCTCTCAGGTCGATGCAAACCTAATCGACGAGAGCGGCTTATTGTATGAACGGAGTCTGGGTGTCATCTTTAATATGGCCGAACTTCTCGGCACCGTTGTGGACGATACGACAATCGAGTTTGTTGGTAAAACCGCGGATGGTATGGAGAGTGACATCCTGCTGACGTTGACCTTCAGAGGTGATTCGGTCCATCTGACCGGCAGAACGGTTCCGCCACCTAACAGCGCAGACTTTTTCATCTACGAATTGGACGCTTTTGCCTCAAAGAAATACGGCGGCGGCACAGGAGAAGCTAATGGTCCCTATCTGATTTACACAGCCGAGCAGATGAATGCCATCGGAGCCGAGCCGAATGACTGGGACAAGCACTTTAAGCTTATGGCAGATGTTGATCTGAGCGGCTATACTGGAAAAGATTTCAATATCATTGGGACAAGTTACGACAATCCCTTCACCGGTGTTTTTGACGGCAATGGTCATACAATCTCAAACTTCACCTACGCTTCTACAGATACATTCTCCATAGGACTTTTCGGGTACGTAGATGATCCGAATGCCCAGATCAAGAATTTGGTATTGATTGACCCCAATATTGATGCGGGGACAGCATGGGGAGTTGGTTCGCTGGTAGGCTACCTGGATGACGGAACCGTCAGCAACTGTTACGTTGAGGGCGGAAGCGTTTCGGGAGGGGAAGATGTCGGTGGCCTGGTGGGATGTAATCATGGCACAATCACTCGCTGCTACACCACCGGTAGCGTTATGGGAACGATAAGCAGCGTCGGCGGCCTGGTGGGAACAAATGGCGGCACAATCATTCACTGCTATGCCACTGGTAGCGTTACGGGAACAACAAATGTCAGTGGACTGGTGGGACGTAATGAGCATGGCGAGGTTACGGATTCTTTCTGGGACATTCAAACCAGCGGGCAAACAACGAGTGCTGGTGGGATAGGTAAGACAACGACCGAGATGCAGACAGCCGGCACGTTTCTCGATGCCGGCTGGGATTTTGTGGGCGAGAGCGCAAATGGGACTGAGGATATCTGGAGCATCTGTGAGGGAACGAATTATCCGAGGCTGGTGTGGCAAATCCCGGCAGGGGATTTTGTCTGTCCGGATGGCATCACGATAGAAGATTTTTTGTTTTTCATAGAGCACTGGCGGGATGATAACTGCGATTTAAGCAATGATTATTGTGATGGTACAGACCTTGACTTCTCCGGTACAGTCGATATCAATGACCTTGAAATCTTTCTTGAAAACTGGCTGGCAGCCGGCAATGATTAGTGAACAATGGATAAGTGGATTCGAGAATTTCAGATTTCAGATTTTCAATCCTTCGACATTTCGATAAAGCCTAACGGTGTGCAATGCATACCCTACAAATATAATTGATAATTGATACATTTCTAATAGTCTGCTTTTGGGGTTGACTTGGGGGCGAATCCGGCTAAAATGCGTAGCTCTATCTCGATGCTCGATAATCGATGCTTGATACTCGATACTGGATACTCGATGTTCGATGCTCGATACTGGATGCTCGATACTGGATGCTCGATACTCGCAAGGTAGTGAATAGTATCTCGAATGAGATATTTTTTTAAATAAATACAAAAGCTAAATAAGGAGACAACAGTTGGGTTATAACTGCGTTGTTCTGATTAAGCAGGTTCCCGATACCAAAAAGATTACGGGCGATGTGATGAACGATGATGGTACGGTCAAGCGTTCAGCGCTGCCGGCCATTTTCAATCCGGAGGACCTTAACGCCCTCGAATTGGCCCTGCAAATAAAGGACCGGCTCGGCGGGCATATAACGGTTATTACGATGGGGCTGCCGGCGGCAAGTGCGATTCTACGTGATTCGCTTTTCCGCGGAGCGGATGATGCAATCCTGATAACCGACACCCGATGTGCCGCAAGCGATACGTTAGCGACCAGCTATATCCTTAGCTGTGCGGTGAAAAAAAATGATTACGATATCGTTCTGTGCGGCAGGCAGGCGATTGACGGCGATACCGCACAGGTAGGGCCGCAACTGGCAGAGAAATTAGGCATTACGCAAATTACCTACGTCGAAGAGCTTATTGAACTTGACGGTAAAACCATAACCGCCCAGCGAAATATCGGAAACGGCTGGCAGCAGGTTAAGACCGAGCTGCCGGTATTGCTGACGGTCATCGGAGATGCAAATGAGCCGAGAGTTGCCGCGGCAAAAAAGATGATGAAATACAAAAAAGCACTGACGCCGATTGAGGTGGAAAGAGAAGTCAGAAGACAGAGGACAGAAGACAGAAGTCAGAAGCCAGAAGACAGAAGTCAGAAGGCAGAAGGCAGCGAGGAAGAAATAAGGGAACTTGTTGAAAAGAAGTGCAGCAAATTAGTAGAAAAGAACTTACTGATTAAGCAATGGGACCTGGATTTTCTTGAGGCGGATTTGAGCTGGTGCGGGCAAAGCGGCTCGCCAACAAAAGTCCATCGCATTCAGAGTGTTGTCCTGGCCGCTAAGGAAAGCAAAAGCGTCGAGCCAAACGATAAGGGAATATCGGATATGATACACGAGCTGATTGAGGATAAGACGATAGCGTAGAAGGAAATCCTAAATTCGAAATCCGAAATTCTAAACAAATTCGAATGCGGATACGCACGCTTCTAACAGGCGTGACAGAAATTCGAAATTCAAAACAAAAATCAATGGTGGGGCAAGCCCCACCCTACGAGGATTATAAAGACATACGAGATACGAATTATGATAGATGTAAACAGAAAAGGTGAGGTTTGGGTTTTTGGCGAGCAGCATAACGGACAACTTGAAGATACGCCAATCGAGCTGATGAGCAAGGCCCGGCACTTGGCTGATACTTTGGGTGTACAATTAGCTGCGGTGGTATTGGGTGATAACGTCAAAGACCTTGCGACAAAGCTAATACACTACGGCGCCGATAAGGTATATCTGGCTGAGGACCCACTGTTAGGGGGCTACCAGACGAACAGCTACGCAAAAGTGATGTACGATTTAATCCATAAGCACCAGCCGCAGATTGTGCTTTATGGAGCGACGATAGCCGGTCGGGATTTGGCACCACGAATCGCAAGCGCCGCAAAGGCAGGCCTGACCGCAGACTGCACTGACCTGCAAATCGGTGACCACCAGACGGTAAAGGACAAAAAGCTCCATAAGAATTTGTTGTTTCAGATAAGGCCGGCCTTCGGCGGAAATATAATCGCAACTATTATCAATCTCGACCGCTGGCCTCAGATGGCTACGGTCCGCGAAGGCGTGATGCCCGTCCCGGAGCCGAACACGACACGCAAGGGTGAGATCGTCGAAGAGATAGTACAATTATCACAGCAGGAATTGCCTCTGGAGATTCTCGACGAGCACAAACGTCCAAAGAAAGTTGACCTTAAAGCGGCAAGGATAATCGTCGCCGGTGGAGCAGGAGTGGGCAGCAAAGACAATTTCAAACTGATATGGGATTTGGCAAACTGCCTGGGTGCAGCGCCGGCGGCAACCAGGGCGGCGGTTGACCTTGGCTTTATAGACCACGACCATCAGGTCGGGCAAACCGGCACAACGGTCCGGCCCAGCTTGTATATAGCTGTTGGAATCAGCGGTGCAATTCAGCATCAGGCGGGAATGTTCCACAGCCAGAAAATCGTTGCTGTCAACAACGACCCGGACGCACCCATATTCGGCATTGCACACTACAAGATAGTCGGCGACTTGAATGAAGTTGTGCCCCTTATGATAAAATCAATAAAAGAAAAAGGGATAAAAGAGTAATAGAGTGAAATGGTGGGGCAAGCCCCACCCTACTGAAAAGAATAAAGAGGAAGAAATTGTTTAACAGATTTCTCGACTTCGCCCCCGTGCTTTCTTGAGAAAGCAAGAACGGGGGCTACGCTCGAAATGACGGTTGAGCCCAGTTGATCATTTCGTTAAACATTTTAAGACTCCTAGAGGTTAGAGGAAACGGAATAGGTTATGGCAAATTTTTACAGGGACAATAACGATATACAATTTTTGTTCAGGCACGTGGATCTGGGTAAATCGGCGGAGATTTGTGAGAAGGACTTTAAGTTCGCAAGTGAGTTCGACTACGCCCCGGCCAATGCCGAGGAGGCGATACAGAATTATGATATGGTGCTGGATTCGCTCGGCCAATTATGCGCAGAGTTCATTGCGCCTCGGGCTGAAGACGTTGACCGCCAGGGTAATATTCTTAACGAGGATGGCTCGGTAACTCGTGCTGAGGGGATAAAAGAGGCAATTGAAAAACTTGGCCAGGCCGAAGTTATGGGTTTTATACTGCCTTATCGTTTTGGCGGCCTGAACTTCCCGAATCTTGTCTATTCGATGGCTATCGAGATTCTCTCGCGAGCGGACGCGGCACTTATGAATATATTCGGCCTGCAGGGAATCGCTGAGACAATCAATGCGTTCGCATCGGAAGAAATCAAGCAGAAATATTTACCTGATTTTTCCGCCGGCAGAGTAACCGGCGCAATGGTGTTGACCGAGCCGGACGCAGGCTCCGACTTACAGGCGGTCAAGCTCCGCGCATTTGAGGACGACAGCGGTAACTGGTTCCTGCACGGTGTAAAACGGTTCATAACCAACGGCTGCGGAGACGTATTGCTGGTTCTTGCCCGCAGTGAGCCGGACAGAAGCGGAGGGCTGGGACTGAGTTTGTTTGTATGTGAGCCGGGACCGACGGTACATATTCGCCGGCTGGAAGATAAATTAGGCATCCACGGCTCACCAACGTGCGAAATATTCTTTGACAATACACCGTGTGAGATAATCGGCGAACGCCAGCGGGGGCTGGTGACGTACGTTATGAGCCTGATGAACGGCGCCCGTATCGGCATCGCAGCCCAATCGATGGGCATTGCCGAGGCCGCTTTCCGCGTTGCCCGTGATTATGCAGCCACGAGGAAACAGTTCGCAGTAGCTATCGAGAAGCTGCCGGCTGTCCGTGATATGCTCATTGATATGAAGATTGCCATAGAAGCAGGCCGAACGCTTTTATATGAAACGTCAAGGGTGGTGGATATGGAAATCGGATACGCCAAGCGACTTGAAACGAACCCGCCTGAAGATAAAGCCCAAGCCAAGCAGTTCAAGAAAAAATCGAGAAAATACAGAAGATATGCGACGATGCTGACGCCGATGAGTAAATATTATTGTTCCGAGATGTGCAACAAAGTTACTTACGATTCGATTCAGGTGCTCGGAGGCAGCGGCTATATGCGAGATTATCCCTGCGAACGGCACGCCCGCGATGCGAGAATTACAACTATTTACGAAGGGACAAGCCAATTACAAATCGTTGCTGCGGTTCGCGGTGCCAGCAGCGGGACTGCCGAGAAATTCATCGCCGAGCTGGCCGGGCAAGAATATGATGAGAAGGTAAAAGATTTGCTCGGAACACTCGCCGAAGGAACAGAACAATTGAAAGAGTCGGTCGCTTTTATAAAAGAACAAGGGAACAAATATATGGACCTTTACGGCAGAGCGCTGGTCGATATGGCAATAGATTTGATTAACGGATACCTGTTCTGCGGCCAGGCCAGTACGAAAGTGGATATGCAGGTTCCGGTGGCTGAAAACGGCCAGGCTGACAACGGCCAAACAGTTTCTATGAAAGAACGCAAGGCGACGATTGCCCACAGATACGTTACCAAGAACGCACCTAAGATCGCAGCCCTGGCGGAGCTGATTCGCGCCGGCGATAAATCAACATTCACCGAATACGAGACCCTCGTCGGACCGGTGCAGGAACTGGGATAAAATCATTGTAAAGTATCGATTGTCAATTGTATAATGAAGCCCCGGTAAAACAGCCGTGGTTTTTTGTTCTCTGGACTGGATTTGACAGGACTCGTCTCGGCTGAATGCCGAGCTGTAGCCGGAAAAGTTTTTTATTTTCCAGCAGGTATTTGACCTAAAAGGAAAATTGTATGGGACAGGCGATAAGCAAATTAACTATAAAAGGCTACAAATCCATTCGAAATCTTAAGAAATTCGAACTGCGAAATCTCAATATCCTGATTGGACCCAATGGATCCGGGAAAAGCAATTTTGTTAGTTTTTTTGAATTTTTGCAGGCGATTTCAAAAGAAAATGGATTGCCTAACTCTTATGTTAAAAGGAAAGGAGGCGCAGATAAATTTCTTTATCTGGGTCCTAAAGTGACTCAGTCAATACAAGTTGAATTAATAATACTGACGTGTCCTAAATATACGAAAGAGCTTTCCGTTACGGTTACCAATGAATTCTCCTCTTCTACGCAAATAATAACTCTTAATCCAAATCAGGAAATTGATAATATTGAGAAACTCTTTTCGAGTTTTATTGTTTATCATTTCCATGATACAAGTGATTTTGCGGCGGTTAAAAATTCCTGCACGAAAAGAGATTATGAGTATTTGAGACCAGATGGCAGCAATCTGGCGGCGTATCTGTTGCGATTAAAGAGAAAACATCAGCACGAATATGATTCTATTCGCGAAACGATTCAGTTGGCTGCACCATTCTTTGATGACTTCTGGTTGCGTGAAGAAGATGATAAAGACGATATTCTTTTGGAGTGGCGTCAAAAAGGATCGGATTACCCATTCCATCCAAGTCAGATATCTGATGGCACATTGCGCTTTATCTGTCTTGCGACGGCGCTGCTTCAACCTAATCCCCCGTCAACGATTTTATTAGATGAGCCGGAATTAGGATTGCATCCTTACGCCTTGACACTATTGGCAGGCTTAATCCAGAAGGCTTCCAAACGAACACAGGTGATTGTCTCGACTCAATCAGCCGCACTGATAGATCATTTCGAGCCGGAAGATATTGTAGTTGTAGAACGTCAGAAAGGCGAATCGATATTCAAGCGATTAAACAAAGCCGATCTCAAAGTTTGGTTGGATGATTATTCTCTCGGCGAGCTTTGGCAAAAAAACGTCTTTGGCGGGAGGCCTGCACGTGAATAGAGTTCGTATCCTTGTGGAAGGTCAGACGGAGGAGACTTTTGTCAATGATATTCTAAGCCCTCATTTAAATCAGATGGGTGTATATCCTCATGCTTTTCTTTTTCGTAAAAAAGGCGGCAGCTTTGCCTATCAAAGAGCGCGAAAAGAAATACTTATTTCCTTGAAGGAAGATAACACTCTTATTTGTACAACGATGGTTGATTTTTATGGAATGCCGAATGATTGGCCCGGAAGAACAGAATCTCAGTCTTGTCAGAATTATCAAGACAAAGCTCAAAGGGTCGAGCAGGCATTATCGGAAGATATTGTTGCTCAAATGGGTGACAGTTGGAATCCTGCACAGTTTATTCCCTACGTTCAAATGCACGAATTTGAGGCATTGCTTTTCTCAGATACATTGATACTAGCCGAGAGCGCGAGGAAATCGAAAGTTTCTGCTCAGCTTGAGTGTGTCCTGCAGTCGTTTTCATGTCCTGAAGAGATTAATGATAATTATAATACTTGTCCTTCCTGACGAATAAAACAACACATTGAAAATTATGTGAAAACGGTAGATGGTATTATAGCAGCTCGTAAGATTGGACTTAGAAAAATGCGTCAGGAATGTCCGCATTTTAACGAATGGATTACAAAATTGGAGGATATTGGGAATCAATAAAATCTTATGCTGAAAGCAGTCATATTTGATTTCGACGGCGTGATAACTGATTCGGAGATTTTGCATCTTCGCGCTTTTAATCAGTCCCTGGCCCAGTATGGTATCGAGATAACAAAAAATGATTATTACACAATGTATCTGGGCTTCAATGATACTGATTGCTACAAGCTGCTTATCGAGAAGGGCCTTCTCAAAATGGACGAGCAGCAAATCAACCCTCTTATGATTCAAAAAAAGCAGATATTCGAGCAATTAGCGAAAGCCGAAGGCAAAATGATTGAGGGAGTGCGCGATTTTCTGAATATGCTTGAGCAAAACAATATACCAATGGCAATATGTTCGGGGTCGCTGCTGACGGAGGTGGAAATGGTACTGGAAGAAGCCCGGCTGCGTCACTTGTTCGAAGTTGTAGTCTCGGGCGAGCAGGTAAAAAAAGGAAAGCCTGACCCGGAAGGATTCCTGCTGAGCTTACAAAGACTGAATGAGAACCGCGAAAATCCCATTACGGCCAACCAGTGTGTCGTTATCGAAGATTCACACTGGGGGCTGGAAGCCGCTAAGGCGGCGGGAATGCACACTATAGCCGTAACTAACTCCTACGATGCCGAGCAGTTAGGCATGGCTGAGAAAATTGTTAACCAACTTAATGAGTTGAGTATAGACGAATTACAACAGCTTTGTGTCTGAGAAGTGTCCTGCTTTTGCCTGCCGCTATTATTTCACCTGCAATGCGCCGGGGCCGGTGATTTCAAATTTGATTTTGTCGGTTTTCAGGTCCCACTCGATTTCATCGACCGGAACGCCGTTAAAGTGGCAGGGCTGAAGCTCATCACCGTGGACGGTGATTATGGCCTTGCCGGCGTCGTAGAATAATTTGCTGCCGTCGAATTCCTTATCCCGGTCTTCATAAGTAATCCCGCCTGTAGCGCTGAGGGTCGAAAGCTCAAATTCACCTTCAGCAGTTTCAATAAGATGGGCTTGTACGTGAACGGCAGTGACAGTAACCTGCTGGTCATATTGAACCTGAGTTTTGACAATGGGGAAGTAATTAACTGTTAGCAGGCCTTGTGAGGGGGCATCGGCAACAAGCTGATTTTTATCCAAGAAATACTTCAGCGTCTGGAAGTTTTCTATAATCGCCCAGCACGGCTTATTCAGGGTGAATCTATCTTGCTGCGAATTCGGCTCCGGGATATTGGAGTTATAGAGATTTATTACGCCGGGCCCGGTCGCTAAAAACGACTGTCGCACAGTGTCATACTCGAACTTGAGGCATTTCAGCTCCACACCGCCTAACACTTTTTCGTCCACCGTTTTGATATTTGCAAGCTTTACCACGCCGCCGTCGGCGGTGAAATGTTTAATCTGGCGGCCTGAATCCGAGGACTGCTTATCTTTGTCTGGTAATAAATCTACAGTAAACTTCTGTCCCGAAATCACGTACCGCTGGTGGCTGTTGGGGTCCTCCCGAAGCATTTCGCCCACGCAATCACCCTCGAAGATGACCTGATTTAAGGCAGGCAAAAACCTGAGAAGTTTTTGAGAGGTTACTTTTACCGGCACCGTAGTTTGGTTAGGCTCGGCCTGAATTAAATCATTAGTGTAAAATTTAAGCTCCGATGCGCCAACGGCAACGGTATCGTCGGTAGATGCGCTATAATCAATTATCCGGGTTAAAAATGTAGTTCGGTCATTAGCATCTTCCAATTCTTTGGGCCTTTCGGTGCCGGTTATTGTCGAGGCCTGGGGACCGGACTTGGCGGAATATTCGTTGGTTTTTGCAGAACCCCTGGGCGTAACGACAAATCCGCCGTCACAGGTTATAATAATATCTTCACACTTTTCAGACGATTCATTCGGCTGGTTCTGCGACGATTCATTCGGCTGGTCCTGCTTCGGAACAGTAACATTGTTTGTGCCGGCGTCATCCGGACTTTGCGGGCCTTGTTCGGCAGCTCCGGCATCAGTCGGATTTGATTGGCCATTCGAGGCCTTTGACCAGAAGATGTCGTTGATTGCAATTTTATCGTGAGCAAAAACAAGCTGCTCAGGACTGTCAATGAGCACATTTTTGCCAAAAATACATTCGTAGTATTCACCCCTTCGGCTGCGCTCAAGGTAGGCTTTTCCCTGCTCAACTTCCGGCCGAGCAACTGTGGTCTGTATTTGGCCCTTATCAGAAGCCACAACAAGTTCATCCGGCTGCTGCATTTTGGCCGGGCCGCCGGTATCAGCAGTCCCGTCGGCCTGCATCTTGGCATCCGAACGGAAGCCCGTCTGCGAGCTTTTTATACGCAGACTCTCCAGATCAATTATTCTCAAATATTCAAGCCGCTCCAGCTTGTTATCATAGATAAGCTCCATCCCGGTGCCGAGCATTTGGGCATCTTCTGACACAAATTTGACCGAATTGGCCGTTGAAAGCTGTGACTTTTCGCTTAGAAAAATTATGTCGTCAAGATAAATATTACTTTTTTTAACGTTACTTGAGCCCTCAGGCAGAATCCGGATAACTACATTTCCGGTAAATGTTGCGTCCTTCGGAGTTGACTTTCCAACTGCAGTTTCAACTTGAACGTTTCCCTTGTCAGCAGTGATGTAAAATTTGACATTTCGCTGATAAATATTCATATACGGCTTTTCAATTTCCCATAGATCTCTGACCTCGTGCAGAAGTCTTTCAAAGCCCCATTCCCGTTCAACTTCATTATTCTCATTGAGGGTTATGTATCTGGCCTTTCGAACGGTACCAACCCCGACCTCACCAATCATCCCAACTTCATTGTCAAGTCCGCCGTCGTTGCCGTCGGCAACAGAATCAATGAATTCGACCCCCGTATCAGTATCCATCGGTATCGGAGGAGTTTTGCTTAACCGGCCGTAGAAAAGATATATCGCAAGCACAGCGGCCAGCGAAATAGACGCTATAAAGAATTTTCGTAAACTAAAGCCCATTCATTCAAAATCCGAAATTCGAATATCAAAATGATAACTTGTTAAATGGTGAGTAGTGAGTAGTGAGTGGTGAGTATTCAGCTCACCAATTAACCACTCACCAATTAACCATTTTATTTTTAGCATTATGCAATAATTTTGCGTTTTCTGCTACAGTTCTGTCCACTATTTTATGATGGCAGGTATCTGGTCATAAGCTGCTGCCATCTGCCGGTGTTTTTCAGGATGTATTCTATTACTTCCCGCACAGCACCATTGCCGCCGGGGCGGGTGGTTACATAATCAGCATATTGCTTAACTTCATCAGCCGCATTGGCAACAGTCACACCGAACCCGGCATATCTTATAACCGGCAAATCCGTCAAATCATCTCCGATGTAAGCTACCTTGTCCGGTGAAAGACCAAGCTGCTCAAGAAGCTTCTCAAACACAGGCAGTTTATTGTGACAGTCCTGAAATACATATTCTATCTGCAATTGCTCAGCCCGGCGTTGTGTCGGCTCCGAAGCCCTGCCGCTGATTAAGGCAACCTTCAACCCTGCCCTTTGCCACATCCGAATTCCATGACCGTCCAGCGAATTGAAGAATTTGCTTTCACTGCCGTCGGCGTTAATAACCAGCGTTCCATCGGTCAGGACGCCGTCAACATCCATAACCAACATTTCTATGTCCGCAAGGTTCGCCATAACAAACTGAAAACTTAAAGTATAAAGTGCAAAGTGCAAAACCAAAACTTAAAGTGTCTAAAGTGAACTAAAGTGCCTAAAGTGAGCTAAAGTGACAGCAAAGCTGTCATTCTGAGCGAAAAGAGCCTTTAGCCCTGAGCGGAGTCGAAGGGGAAGA